>NZ_JBHNPV010000086.1:0-590 GCF_059082735.1 Actinotignum sp. usb-actsch-rep-73
TTATTTCTTCGCATTATTTGTATGCGTTTCTAGGTTACGGATAAATACCCAGATGCACACAATACTTTCCCGGTACGTTTGGAAACGCCCATTACTTTGGCTGCTTGCGTAAAATTCAGCCCCTGACGCAAAAGCTCTACATAATGCTCACGCCGAGCAGTACACATCTTTGAACGGGACGGGTAAACAACACCCGCATACTCATACAACACCGTTGAAACATCCTTTCAAACTCGGTGTTGCAACCACCACTAGAACCCAAGAGCTGGACTTTTAGGGCGGGGTGGTCAAGACGCATATCAATATCGAAGAACAAAAACCTGGGGTTAACGTAAAAAATTGGCCTGCCACTGGTAAGCAGCGGCAGGCCAGCTCGGCTTAATAAACCTTAAGCACGACGACGGAGAAGCAGCAGCCATCCGGCAGCAATAGACACTGCCCCCAGAAGTGCGAACCAGGAAGAGTCAGCGCCTGTAATGGCCAATCTCTTTGGTGTCACCTCATTGACCTGGTTGGTGGGGTTAGTAGTAGGTTTACCGGTTGGATTGTCGGTGGGGTTAGTAGTAGGTTCACCGGTTGGTTCGCTGGTA
>NZ_JBHNPV010000087.1:0-76328 GCF_059082735.1 Actinotignum sp. usb-actsch-rep-73
TTCATATGGATGCACCCACCACACCGAGCTCCACGGGGCTCATCAGCCAGAAGACACCTGCACAACTCGTCGCAATGGCAACGAATACAGTCTTAGCTGAAACGACGCGGGGCCGGGGTGCAACGCCCCCGGCCCCGGCCTCGTGAATACAGAAACTAGCGGATAGCCTCCATGATTCGCACGCCATCGAGAAGTGGCATGTACGGTAGCGGATCAACCTCAGCCTCAAGGACAAAACTTGTCAACTGATCACGCACAACGGCGCGTAGAGCATCTGCATCCCACGGCTTGGAAATGTAGTGGTCCAAGCCTGCTTCGTTCAGTGCACGGATCGTGTCATCTTGATCAGCCTGACCGGTAACCAAGACCGTGCGAGCCAGCTCGAAGCGATAGTCCTTCGTCAGCTCAATGAGGAAGTCAACGCCGGAACGACCGGGCAGCCGATGGTCCGACAAGACCAACGCCAACTGATCGTCGTCCGCCTCGATATCTTCCACCGCAGCCCACGCATCGTCCGCATCTTCGGCGACCTCAAGCCTGATCTTCGACCAGAATTCTTCAAGGTCACGCTCGATCGCGTCGCGCACGTCTGCTTCGTCTTCGAGAACCAGAATTGCCAGTGTCATCGTTCTACCTCCATTGGTGTGGACGCTTCGTGGGTTGAATGGTCGGCGGGGGAATCTGCGCCGGTCTGAGAAGAATGGGTACCAGTGACACTCTCAGTAGCAGAATCACCAATCATCGGGAATCGGGCTGTCATCACCGTACGCCCTGGGCGAGATTCAACGGTGAGCTCGCCACCGTGGTCGGCAATGATCGACCGAACAATGGACATTCCCATGCCTAAGCCGAATCGAACCATGCCCGCCTTCGTGGTGAAGTGTGGTTCAAAAATCTTATCCACCAGTTCCGGCGAAATGCCAGGCCCGTTATCGCCGATGACGACGCAGACGTGACCATCCTCAACCCGGGTGGTGATGTCGATCTGCGCGGGGGCTTCACCGCGGGCAGGCGCACATTCTTCACCTTTCGCTCGCCGATCTTTGATAGCGTCGCGCTCATCGTCAATCGCTTCGGCAGCGTTGACCAGAATGTTGGTCCACACCTGCTGAAGCCTCGAGGGAATCCCCATGATCGGTGGAACATCTTCCTCGTCGCGGGTAACGACGATGTCACGCATCCTGTATCCGGTCAACCGAATAACGTCATCGACTCCTTCACGCACATCGATGGGGTGCAGTTCTACCGCGTCGGGACGCGCGTACCCCTTGAGCGACTTCGTCAGATCGATGACGCGGTCAGAGGCTGCGCGAATAGAACGGAGCGATGAACCGATCCTTGAACCGGATTCGACGACATTAAGCGCCTCGTCTCCCCCGCGCGCCAAAGCTTTGGCCGTCGCAGCCTCCGTCACGCCGGCAAGCATGAGGCGACGCGCCAAGCGCCGGTCTCCGCCCGCCGAAGACAAGAGCGACTTCACAATTTCGCGTTCCGTGGCCGTTGAGCGAGGAGGAGCTTCCAACGCAGAGCGCATGGACGTGCGCGCTGGCTCAAGCGATGGCGACGTAGACAAAACACGGTCGATGTCTTCATTTAAGTGTTCTGCCGCGCGCGCCAGCGCAGTGATCGGATTATTCAGTTCGTGCGCTATGCCTGCCGACAGTTCGCCGAGCATCGCGAACCTCGCCTTATTGACCAATTCCGCCCTGGTGCTTCGAAGGTCTTCAAGTGTGCGCGCCAATTCCTGCTTCTGCCTCTCAAGGTCGGCGGCAAGCATCGCGTTTTCCAAGTGGAGGTCTTCGGCGCGCATCAGTCTGCGAGTCAGCGACTGAATCGCAAGCGCGGCCAGAGGGGTCGCGAGAGACGGTTCTTCAAGCAACGCAATCGACAGCTGTTCGTGGGTCAGCCGGACAACTCGGGCCGTCGACGTTGCAGTCGCCGTGAAGAATGCGTTTTCTCGTCGAGCAAGGGAGACGAGACCAATGAGAGGGCCGGATGATGCAAGGTGCGCAAGGACTTCCCCGCCATTGGAATCACGGTGCAGTGAAACATCGCCGTCGAGCACAAGGTGGACAGCGCCAACCGGCTGGCCCTGAACGGCAAGTTCCGTTCCTGGTTCAATAACGAGGCGCGGTCTGGGACCCAGAACCTTTTCAACGCCAATAAGAAGCTCGCGAACAACATCATGCTCGCTGTGATCAAGGCCTGTCAGCAACGGACCGCGTACGGCGTTCGCTGGTGGATCACCGAGAAGAAGATGGATCTCGTCATCAGTTCGACCGTCTGCTTCAAGGTGGCCCACCATCGTCGAATATGACTGGCCCAGAAGAAGCGGAACAGTCCAGGGAACCGAAATCACGGACGCCAAACGGTCGGACGTGGTCGCTCGTGCCAAGTCGGTGTGCTCGTCCTGATCCGTCACCACCAGCCAGCGGGTGGGCTCCAGAATTGGACGACCGTCCATTTGATCCAGCAGATCATCGATCTGAGTGACTTCGGACGTCACCAGACCTAAGACCACGTGGTCAGCCGGGCCCAGGGAGGCATCGTAAATATTCAGGTCAGCGCCAGAATCGATGCGATCCAGACAAAGATTCGGGAATGCGATCCCCATATCCGTTGTCAGTTGGCGAGCAAGACCCCTCGAGTCATCACCGATGACAAGGATGTGGACGTGCGCATCCTGCTTGTGCCCTCTTTCGCGGACATTCGAGCGCTCCCACGGATCTTGCTTGTTCAGCACACAATTATGCAGACCTCGCGGGGCCTCGCCCCCGGGCGGAACTGAATCAGAACCCACGGTGACCATCTCAGATCACTCCGAGTGCGCCCCACGTTAGCGGTGCAACGAAAGAGAGCAGGACGACGCCCAAGACACCAACAACGATGCCAACGATCGCCATTTCGCGAGTCGGCGTTGTCCCCGTCGAGTAGGCGATCGCGTTCGGCGGAGTCGAAATCGGAAGGCACATACCCAACGAGCAACCGAGTGCCAAGACGATAGCGATTTCGGTAGCCGGCGTTGAAATCGTCGTAGCCAAGCCCATACCCATCGGAATCAAGAGGTTTGCCGACGCAGAGTGCGAAATAACGTTCGAGGTCACCCAACCAACCAGGGCAAGCACCAAGAGGAGCATGATCGTCGGGATCGATCCCCACTGGATAGAGCCAAGCATCCACTTATCCAAGCCCGTGTTACCAACGCCGGACCCAAGAGCGATACCACCTGCGACCAGCCACAACACAGGCCAGTCGAGGGCTCGAAGGTCGTCACCGCTCATAACCTTAAAGACCATCAGTGCAACGACAGGGAAGAAACCAACGATATTCGCCGACACACCGTGGAGCGATTCAGTCATCCAGAGCAGGATCGTCAGAAGCGAAACGACATAGAAGATCTTCGCGTTTCGCGACATATCGAACGTGGCCGTCATATCAATGTCGAACTGCGCATCCTTGGGAATGTAGCGCCACGAAATAAACAACCACGAGACCGCCAAAACAATCAGCATCAACGGAACAGCGGCGATCATCCAGTCAAGGAACGTCACGGAAATACCCGCAGTCTGCAGTGCGCCCAGGGCGATTGCATTCGGGGGCGTACCGACCGGCGTTCCCATACCGCCCACGTTGGCGGCGACGGGGATCGACAGTGCAATGCCTGTTCTTGCCTTACCTTCGGGCAACGCCATGATGACCGGCATCATGACCGCGAACATCGTGGCGGTCGTTGCCGTATTCGACATGAACATACTCATCAGAGCGGTAATGAGCATGACGCCCATGACCGTCAAGCGTGGTTTGCCCAGGAATGGCTTCAACAGGACAGCTGAAAGCGCGCGGTCCACTTTATATTTCGCCGCGCCATCGGCCACCATGAAACCACCCAAGAACAGGATGATCACAGGGTTGGCGAGCGCTCCGAAGAAGACGGTGTATTTGGGTGCTTCTTCACCGACGGGAATAATCGCATGGTCGGACACGAAAAGAACTTCGAGAAAAATCACCAGCGTCGCAGTCGCTGCCAGCGGAATCGCTTCGGTCACCCAGAGGAGGATCGCGGCAAGAAAGATGCCGAACATACGCGAGCCTTCGACTTCCAGCCCGGGAAGACGCACGAATAGGAAGGTGATGATAGCGATTGCTGCGCTAATCTGTCCGAAGAGTTTCAGCGGGCTAATCCCGTTTTCTTTCTTCGGTTTTTGGCGCGTAGTCATGTTCTGGGCAGAACGCGGATTCACTTCCACATGTGAGTGGCGCGAATGATGAAGGTGATGAGAGCGACTCATGGGATGAAGACCTCGTTGTCTTTGAAAATGCCGACCGTCATGCCGATTTTATGTTGCCCGTCACAGAAAATCTGCTGGTCGAACAACAACGCTGAAATTGTTAACAAATAACCGATATCCGCGGGCGTGCTTAGCCCACTGCGCACAAATGCCCCGTTCAAGGCACACTTAAACCATGAGTAAACGGCGCACTCCCCTAGCCCCCGCAGAAGTCGCAACCGGCGGCATTCTGGCGGGACTGTCGATTGCACTCGGACTCGCAGGAACGGTCATACCCGTGCTCTCCATCTTCTTCACAATCGGGTCAACAATCCCGATTGCGATGATCACCGCCCATATGCGCCCGCGCGCCAGCCTTGGCACCGCTCTCATCACGATCTTGATGTCACTGGCAGTCGGCGGTATCCAAAGCGCGCAGACCGTCGCTCAGGCTGTCGCCGTCGGCCTTGTTGTCGGCTACCTCGCGCGCAAAGAAGCCCACCGCGCTTTCGTTTACGGCGTGGCACTGTTGCTTGGCATCGCAGGCGGGGCCCTCACATGGCTCCTGCTTCTTGTACTTTCTGAATCGCGGAACCTCGTCCTTGAATCACTGCGCACAACGACCAACGGGTACATTGCCCTGATCGGGAAGATTCCCGCGCTGGCACCACAAACGGACGCCGTTCAGGCAATCATCAACACCTGGATTGAGCACTGGTACTACTGGATTCCACCCCTTGGAGCTCTTGGCATTTTTGTGTTGACGCTAGTTGCTCACTGGCTGACGATGAAGGTTCTACGTCGTATCACGATTACTGCGCCGTGGGATCCGTTGGTGGACACGGCAAACCGCGAGCGCACTGACACCCCGACTACCCCCGACCCGTTCCCTATTTCATTGCGTGATGTCACCTTCACCTACCCGGGGTCTGATACTCCGGCTTTGCGAGGGATCACCCTCGATATCAGTGATGGCTTCACGGTGATCGCGGGCCCGAACGGATCCGGCAAGTCCACCCTCTCCCTTGTCCTCGCTGGCGCGCAACCGACAAGCGGGCAGGTGATTCGACCTGGTGGTGTCGGTTTGGGGGACGAGGCCGGAACTGCTGTTGTCGCTCAACGTTCTGAGTTGCAGTTCCTCGGTGACACGGTGGCCGAGGATATTGCATGGGGAATGAGTGACGATGAGCGTGCTTCGCTGGACCTTCCCGAGCTTCTTCACACTGTCGGTTTGGAGGGTCTTGAAGATGCTTCTCCCCGACGTTTGTCCGGCGGTCAGTTACAGCGCCTATCTTTGGCTGGTGCTCTTGCGCGTAAGCCTCGCGTGCTCATTTCCGATGAATCCACGGCGATGATTGATTCGCCTGGCCGGCGCGAGCTTCTTGAGGTTCTGCATGGTCTGCCCGCTTTAGGAACGTCCGTCATTCATATTACGCACGATGCAACCGAAGCAAGTAGTGCTGACACGCTGATTCGTCTGCGCGATGGGCACATCGATACTTCTGATGCACCCGACCCTCTTGAAGATACGTACTCGCAGGTCACACCTGTTATTGAGCGGAGCATTGCAGTTCCTCAGCCCTATCAGGGCGGGTCAATTGACCACCTGTGGGTGAAGAATGTCGGGCACGCCTACGATGTTGGATCCCCGTGGGAAAACACGGTTCTCAGTGACGTCTCATTTATTGTTTCGCCCGGTCAAGCACTACTGATCACCGGCGAGAACGGGTCAGGCAAGTCCACCTTGGCACGGATTCTAACCGGGTTGATGCGACCAACGTGGGGCGAGTGCACGCTTGGTGGCTCCCCTGTTTCTCTTCGAGTGGGTGACGTCGGGTTAGCGCGACAGTTCGCGCGCCTACAACTACAACGTCCAACGGTCGCAAAGGATATTTTGGCGGCCGCGAAAGTGGGTGCAGCTGTCGGCTCGTCCGATTCGGCTCGCCGCCACCGAGGCGCCTCGTCGACTCTGGTTGATTCTGACCAGCTTGTCGCTAAAGCCTTGGCCGAAGTGGGACTGCCCGGCGACCTTGCATCGCGCAACGTTGATGATCTTTCCGGCGGTCAGATGCGTCGCGTCGCCCTGGCGGGAGTGTTAGCGTCACACCCGAAAGTGTTGGTGCTAGATGAACCTTTCGCTGGGCTTGATGTCGAATCGCGACGCTTGCTCAGTGACGTGTTGAGAAAGCGGAGAGCGGACGGGCTTGGGCTGATCATCATTTCGCACGATACGGATGAGCTGATCGATCTGGTCGATAATCACCTGCATCTTGCCCAGGGGGTGATCCGATGACGCGCGCGCGTTCACGTAAGGCACATCGCCCCAGCGGATTCACTCTGCCCCGCCCGCTTCCATGGACGTCGCCTCTGACGCGGACCAGCCCGGAAGTCATGATCGTCTGCTGGACGGTACTCACATCGTTCCTGCTCGTATGGCCGAAGTGGCCGACGCTTGGACTGGTCGCTATCCCCCTAATCCTGGCAACCGTGATCTCACGCGTTCCACCGAAGGCCGTTCGCATTCCCCCACTCTGGTTCTGGTCGGGCGTGATCGGCGGATTCATTGGCGCGTCGATCGGCGGAGGTTTCTGGGTTTTCCTGCGACTCTGCGTGCTTGCTCTGCTCGTGTTATGGGGAACGTACCTGCTGGCGTGGACATTCTCTACCGCGCGCCTCGCAACTGCGTTGTCGCACCTGATCTATCCACTGAAGTGGATTGGTGCTCCCGTTGATGAGTGGGCTGCGATGATGGCACTCGCCCTCAAGTCGCTTCCCATATTGGGCGATCAAGCATCCGCCGTCGTAGACACTGCGCGCCTCAGGATGGGCAACGATCTCATGCGAGCATCGTTTACGACGCTAGTGAAAGCCGGGATCGACATCATCACGGCGTGCCTATCGGCGGCATCGCGAAGCGCCGTCGACACGGGACGCGCAATGAGTCTTCGCGGTGGCACCCTGTTCACCCGCGGAAAAGGCAGTCAACTGAACTGGCCAGACCTCGTCGTCATCCTCATCGTCGTAGCCGACGTTACGGGAATTGTCGCAGCGCACCTGCTGGTGTGATACGCGCGTGCACGCCCCGATATTCCAACATAATTGGACAGGAAGTATCTTCCATTTGACGTGCACACACTTTTGCCCGTAATCTTTTCAACGCACGCGCGAGTGGCGGAATAGGCAGACGCGCACGGTTCAGGTCCGTGTCCCAGAAATGGGGTGGGGGTTCAACTCCCCCCTCGCGCACCACGTGTTTCTTAGCTGAAAAGCTATCTTCGGCAGATTTGCCGGCACCCCCTATATTCACCCTTGGGTGAAGTACATCCTCTTTTCTTCCCTTCTTTTTCGTTACACCCGAGGTTTCCCTGCGGGCGCAGATGAAGTTCGCAGACGTCGACGGTCTCGTCAATCATTCACGTGGCCACGCACACCGGCGTACCCCTACCACTAAAAGTGGGCGCGAAACCAATTACATGACATGCCCCATGAAAGTGCCCGCGATAGCACTTTATTGATGGGGGTGGGGTAGCGTTAAACGCGTAGTTACACAGTTTCATTGCAGTACCCCACGTTTTTCCAAGTGTTTTTCGTTGTGTGTGCAGGAGGTTGGGTCACTATGCCGTCGCCGAACTCGGCACGGTACGACTGCTCCTAGTTCTTTCCTTATTGCTTGGGGCGCACACAGATTGGAAACACCCATGACCACTGGTGTTGTGAAATGGTTCAACGACGACAAGGGCTTCGGCTTCATCACTCCCGATGATGGCTCCGCAGACGCTTTCGCTCACTTCTCAAACATCGTTCAGGCGTCTGGCCGTCGCACCTTGATCGAAGGCGAAAAGGTTGAGTTTGACGTCACCGCAGGTCCGAAGGGCCCGCAGGCTGAGAACATCCAGCGTCTCGGCTGAAACTCTACGTTTTCACTTCACTGCTCGGCGCATACTGGCGTGATCGGTAGCGATCATCGTGATCGCATGCTCGCGCACAGATAGCCGAAACAGGACAGAGGATCCCCGAGCTTTACAGCTCGGGGATTGTTGTATGCACTTTGGCCTCACACATGCTTGGCAGGCCGTAGCTTTGCGTCAAAGATGTGATGTCAGGCTCAACAGTGGAAACGTTTCCGACACTTTGCTAAATTAAATGGTGCTGGACGAGGTTAGTTCCTCGGTAGCGAAACTGACACATTGCCGTGCGGGGCATGTTCAGTGCTTCGCATAGCGCTGAACAAAGGAAACCACCATGGCTCACATCGTCAAGTCTGAAATCTCCCGCGCCTCTTGGCAGACCACCGCTGATGTCACCGCTCTGGTCGTCGCAGTCGTCATCCTCGCAACCCTCGGTATTGCAGGCGCCCTCGCCGCATCTTCCCCCCTCTCCGTTGCAATCGCAGCGCTGGTCGGCCTGACTGCAATCCTGTTCGTTCCCGCAACCTACGCAATCTCGCAGCAGCAGAACGAAACTCTCTGATAGGTAATTCGGGGCGCGCAAAGAGGCGCGCCCCCGCATAGTCGCGCGACGCCAGTTCGTCGCGCTTTTTGTTTGCCTTCTTCCGGCTCGTCCGCATTCCGCTTCTCTAGAACCACTCTTCAACTTCCCTGACACACGTTGCTTCCCCGGCGCCCGGCTTCCCCATTCACGTCGCGTCGCTCGCGTAAGCAGATGCGCAAGGTGCGCGAGCAGATTGCCGGTACGCCTGACGCCGATTGACGAGGCCACGCTCGCCCACACATCTCGATTCACCGTTGGTGGCGCGCGACGGGTGGGGCCGATGCCGATTAGTCTTCTTCGCGACGCGTGTAGTTGGCGAAGCGCGCCAGGTGTCCTTGGAAGAGCGCAGTGATCGTCTTCGTTGCGCCCGCACGGTGTTTGACGACATGGATTTCTGCTTCGCCCGGACGATCGTCTTCGTTGTAGTAGTCGGGGCGGTGAAGCAGCATGATGATGTCTGCGTCCTGTTCCAGTGATCCGGATTCACGCAGGTCAGACATCATGGGGCGCTTGTCGGTTCGTTCTTCGGACTTACGGTTCAACTGGGCGACTGCGACGACGGGAACGTCGACTTCCTTCGCCAGAAGCTTGAGGCTTCGCGAGATTTGCGAGACTTCCTGCTGACGCGATTCGGCTTTGCCACCAGTTGTCATCAGCTGGAGGTAGTCAACGACGACCAATCCAAGGTTCTGTTCCTGCTTGAGTTGACGGCACTTTGAACGAATTTCCGTCATCGTGATGTTGGCGGAGTCGTCAACGTAGAGGGGAGATTGTGCGACCTTGCCGATGGTGTTGGCGACCTTGCGCCAATCGTCATCGTTCATGGTGCCTTTCTGCATCTTTGTCAGTGGTACGCCGGATTCTGCGGACACCATACGCATGGCGATTTCTTGCTGGCTCATTTCGAGCGAGAAGATCAGTGACGTGATGTCGTGCTTGATTGACGCCGAGCGACAGAAGTCCAGTGCGAATGTGGACTTACCCATTGCCGGTCGGGCTGCAACGATGATCATCTGACCACCCTTGAGGCCCTGCGTCAGGTCATCCAGGTCGGTAAAGCCGGTGGGCACACCGAATAGATCGTCGTTCTTTTGAATGGCTTCAAGGTGTTCAACCAGCGAATTCACCATCGTGTTCATCGACACGTAGTCGGTGGATGCACGGTCGGTAGCGACGGCGAAGATTTCCTGTTGAGCCTGATCGACAAGCTCATCAATTTCCGCGCCTTCTTCGGAGTATCCCAATTGAACGACTCGCGTTCCGGCACTGACCAAGCGTCGCATAATGGATTTTTCGCGAACGATGCGCGCGTAGTAGCCGGCGTTGGCGGCAGTAGGAACCGATGCCATCAATGTGTGCAGGTAGGGCCTGCCACCAATTTTTGTCAGAGTGCCATCGTGCTGGAGCTTGTCAGACACCGTGATGGGATCGGCAACCTGGTTTTGTCCGAAGAGTTCAACGATCGCATCGAAGACAATCTCGTGTTTCATCGAGTAGAAGTCAGATCCACGAATCTCTTCGGTGACATCAACGATCGCGTCAACGGTCAGGAGCATGGAGCCAAGGACAGCAACTTCAGCTTCGTTATCATGCGGTTGGACGCGATCAAACTCTTCTGCCACTGCTTCTCCTTACGCCAGTATCGTGATACTTCGGTGTCTCGCGAGCATAACCCCGCATGGACGTTCTGCCCACTCTCAAGGTGAACTTGAATGGGGATAACGTGCGGAAAAGGTGTGGACAATACAGCGTGTTATCCACAGCATGGTGTGGACAGTATGTGGATAGTTTTACTTGTTGAAGAATGCTACACAAGTCTTTTCGGCGCGATTTACCGAAAGCAATGGTATACGTTGTCCACAGATATGTGCACAGATTGTGGAAAACAAAGTGAAGGAAAAATAGTGGACGACACGCCCAAAGGTTCATCGAACTCTCAACCCCAACTTGAGGCTTCGGCGGCACTGTCTTCACCCTCCACACCATCCGACCAAAAAGCCGAAACCCCCTTCAAAAACGGCAGGATCCAACCCCATAAATACCGCAGTATTACGCGGAAAATCTTCACTTTAGCAATCCCCGCTCTCGGTTCTCTCATCGCCGAACCCCTATTTACTTTCATCGACTCTGCAATGGTGGGAAACCTGGGAACACAGCAGCTCGCAGGGCTTTCCGTAGCCTCCCAGATCCTGCAAACAGTCATTGTTTTATTCGTTTTTCTGGCGTATTCCACAACTTCATTAACAGCTCGGGCGCTCGGTTCGGGGGATAGAGCGCACGCTTTTGCACAAGGCATGAACGCCACGATTTTGGCGCTGGGGCTAGGCATCCTCTCCACCGTCGCTCTCATTGCCAGCGCGAAGCCCCTTGTGGGTCTGTTGACCCAAGATCCCGAGGTCTCCCATCAGGCGACCATGTACCTGATCGCGTCAGCTCCCAGCCTGATCGGCACCCTGGTCGGATTCGCCGTAGTCGGAATGTTGCGTGGCCTTCAGGACACGCGCACACCGCTGATCGTCACCGCTGTCGGCACACTCGTCAACATCGCCTTGAACGCGACGCTGATGTACGGCTTCAAGTTGGGTGTCGCAGGCTCCGGTATCGGCACCTCGGTTTCATTGATCGGCATGGCGAGCGCGTATGTTGCGATCCTCTATTCGCATGCTCGAGCCGAAAAGATCACCCTTCGCCCCGACGCCTCAGGCATCGCGCACGCAGCGATTGAAGGCGCCCCACTGATCGTCCGCGGTGTTGCTCTGCGCGTCGCTGGACTCGCAACGATCTGGCCGGTGTCCCATCTTGGTGCCAGCGAAGTCGCGTCCTACCAGGTGGTCCTGACAATCTGGACTCTCGCATCTTTCATCCTTGATTCGTTAGCAATCGCTTCGCAGTCCCTCGTTGGGTTCGCGGTCGGCAAGGGGTCCTCGTCCGAACTCCGTGAGCTCCTTAAAGTACTGACCATCTGGGGTCTTGGAGTGGGCTTCATCCTGACCGTGCTCATCGCGTTCTTGTCCCCTTGGCTTCCCCTGACATTCGGTTCGGACCCGGTGATGCATGAGCTCGCAAAGTGGGGACTGGCCGCGTCCGTGCTTGGTTTCCCATTCTGCGGTGTGGTGTTCATGCTTGACGGCGTCCTGCTCGGCGCTGGTGACAACATGTTTTTCGCGATTGCGGGTCCCCTCCAGCTGGCCATTCTTCTGCCCGCGCTTGGAGTTGTCGAATACCTCAGGCAGGCGGGCGCTGCCTCGTCGACCATCGTCGTGGGAGTCTGGCTGGCCTACGCCCTCGTCTACCTGGGTGCGCGATTCGCGGCGAACATCTGGCGCACCTGGTTTTCCGAAGGCGGGCTCTTGCGTTCAATGTCAGCTACCTCATAGGTGATTGACGAGGCCCGGTAAAGCACTCACATCGCAGGAAGTGAGTGACACAGCACTACCTGACTCCACTAGCGCGCGGACTCATTTTGACGGTAATCTTGAGTCTTGGATTGTCGTTGCACCAGTAGCGACTTTCCACGCGTTTGCAACCCGCAAATGCACACGCATTACCCTCCTGTCACGGACCGTCCGTGACCGCAAAGACCACAGGAGGTGGGATTAACAGTGCGTAACTACGAACTGATGGTGATCCTCGATCCTTCGATCGATGAGCGCACCGTCGCCCCCACGATGGAAAAGTACCTCGCACCCGTCACCGCAAACGGTGGCTCGATCGAGAACATTGACGTCTGGGGCAAGCGTCGTCTTGCATACGACATCCTCAAGCGCTCCGAAGGGATCTACGTTGTCATTAACATGACCACGACTCCCGATGTCGCGCTCGAGCTCAACCGCCGCATGGGTCTCGACGAGACAATCCTGCGCACCAAGCTCCAGCGCCCCGACGCTCACTGAGTTCAGTTCGATTTTCCACCACCGTCATTAGGAGTTGACATGGCACGAGATACCCAGATCACGATCGTCGGTAACCTCACCGCTGACCCCGAACTTCGTTTCACTAACAGCGGCCAAGCCGTTGTCGACTTCACCGTTGCTTCAACGCCCTCCCAGTACGACTCAAAGTCTGGTCAGTGGCGCGATGGCAACACCCTGTTCATGCGTTGCTCCGCATGGAACGAGTTCGCAGAGAACATCTCCGAATCGCTCCGTAAGGGCATGCGCGTCATCGTCCAGGGCAACCTGGTTCAGCGCAACTTCGAAGACCGTACGGGTGCTCAGCGCACCGTCGTTGAACTCCGCGTCGAAGAAGTTGGCCCATCCTTGCGTTGGGCCCGCGCCGAGGTGACTCGTCAGGAACGTTCCGGCTCCGGCCAAGGACGTGGCGGATACCAGGGTGGAAACCGTAACGCCGGTCAGTCCGGTAGCGGATACGTATCGAACCAAGCCAGCTACAGCGCACCTCAGGGTGGCGCGAACGATGATCCGTGGGGCACTTCCCAGGGTGACTCGTTCGGCGAACCCCCGTTCTGATTGGTGGCCCACGGGCCCACATCAGACACATAGACATCACATGAATTGGGCGGAACATTCCGTCCGGATCCAAGGAGACCATCATGGCGAAGCCTCAACTTCGCAATAAGCCCATCAAGAAAAAGGCCAACCCGCTGAAGTCGGCCAAGATCGAATCGATCGACTACAAGGACACTGCGCTTCTGCGTAAGTTCATCTCTGACCGTGGCAAGATCCGTGCACGTCGCGTCACTGGCGTTTCCGTCCAGGAGCAGCGTCGCATTGCCCGCGCAGTGAAGAACGCCCGCGAAATGGCGCTTCTGCCCTACTCGTCGACCGGCCGCTGATTCGGGGAAGGATACTTATTATGGCTACCACTAAGCTCATCCTCACCCACGATGTTGCCAACCTTGGCAACGCAGGCGAGGTCGTCGAGGTCAAGGCTGGCTTCGCACGCAACTACCTTGTTCCCCGCGGTTACGCGACCAAGTGGACGAAGGGCGCACAGTCGCAGATCGATCAGATCGCAGCTGCACGTCGTCGCCACGAGATCGCAACTGTCGACGATGCTCGCGAACTCCGCGACGTCCTTCAGGCAGCAGAGCCCATCACCGTTTCCGGCAAGGTCGGCCAGTCCGGTCGCCTATTCGGTGCAGTCTCGGCAGCTTCGATTGCTGACGCCGTCAAGGAACAGCTCGGTAAGACCATCGATCGTCGTCGTGTCATCATCGCAGCCCCGATCAAGTCCGTTGGTCAGTACACCGTCTCAGTGAACCTCCACCAGGAAGTTTCCGCGAACCTCAAGGTCCGCGTTGTCGCTGAGTGATTGGCATCCGCCGGTTGTTTACTTGACCGCTGAGTGAGTGAAGTAAACAGCCAGCACATAGCGGTGGGGCCCTACCAGTTGGTAGGGCCCCACCGCTGTTTTACCGGCTAGATGCTTGGACTACGGATTATCCGCAGGCTGCTCAGAATTCTGCCCATTGTGACCGTTCTGACCGCCACCCTGGTTCTGTCCGGAATTGTCAGTCCCGTTCTGGTTCTGCTGATCGGTTCTCGGAGTTGCAGGGGCAGGAGTCTGCTCCGTGGTCTGCCCCTGGGTGTCATTCGACTCAGTGGTCGAGTGCTCCGAAGTTTCAGTCTGAGGAGCTTGCGCACCACTCTGGCTCATGTTCTGTTGATTCGACTTGCGTTTCGGTGCAACGTACCAAGAGAAGGTCTGTTGGCTGAGCGTCGACGAAATCGCCGACATGTATGTGTTCCACACGGTCACAGGCCAGTCACCGCCGTGGAACTGGTCCAAGCCACCGATATTCGCCAGCGACACAGCGTTGCCTTCTTCGTCCGACTGATACATCGAAACAGCGGTCACCAATTCTGGAACGAAACCAATGAACTGGGCTGAAAGCTGGTCATTGGACGTGCCCGTCTTACCTGCAGTCGTAAAACCTGGCAGAGTGGACGACACCGTTTCAGCCGTACCACCCGAAGCGGTCACGGCCTGAAGAGCCGGCATAATTGCCGACACATCGGTTGACGAGAATGCCTGGCGAGCTTCAACGGTCGTCGTAAATATCGTGTTATCCGCTGAGTCAGCCACGGAACGAACGATGTGCGGGGTCATGCGCTGTCCGCCATTGGCGATCGTCGCGTACGCACTTGCTAGATCAATATTGTGGGGTGATGCGAAGCCAAGCACGTTCAGCAGGCTCGATTCCAAGCCGAGCGTAGATTCGGGAATACCAGCATCAATGGCTGCCTGCATCGTGGAAGCCGGACCAATATCCTTGTTCAAGGCGACGAACGAGGTGTTCACCGAATACTCGGTTGCAGTGATCAGATTGATCTTGCCGTAAGACACGTTCGCATTATTTTGAACGGGTTCGGGCAGCCCGGGGAACGACTGCGGAGAAGAACCGCTGTATGTGTCGTAGACAGATCCGCCGGCTCGCGCATTTGCGATGAGCGCAAACGGTTTGAAGCTGGAGCCGGCCATCGCGATATCCTGCGTCACAGCGTTCTGCTGACGAGCCAAGTAGTCATCGCCACCAAATTCAGCAACAATCTCACCCGTTGCAGGGTCAATGGACGACAGGGCAACGTGCATTGTCGCCGGATCCCAACCACTGACCGACGACATCGTCTGAGCGGCTGCAACCGCCTGATCCTGCTTCGTCTGATCGATGGTGGAGGTAATCTTCAAGCCACCCTCGTCGAGGCTTTCCTCCGTGAAAGCGCCCGTGGCGAGCAGTTCTTCCTTCACCTGCTGAATCAGATAGCCGTTGGGACCACTCATTGATTCAGTCTCCAAAGTTGCGGGGTCGATGGTTTCAGGGAAGGTTGCCTCATCAGCTTCCGCCTGCGAAATCCAGCCATCTTCGACCATGAGGTTGAGCACGCGCTCCCAGCGAGTCTTCGCCTGGTCTGCATCAACTGCAGGATCCCACGCGGAAGGCGCTGGGATAATGCCCGCAATCATTGCTGCTTCACTTAACGTCATTTCAGCAGCCGAATGACCGTAGTAAGCCTTTGCTGCCGCTTCAATACCGTATGCGCCACGACCAAAGTAGATCGTATTCATGTAGTTTGCCAGGATTTCGTCCTTGGACTGTTCACGATTGATCTTGATCGCCAGGACCGCTTCTTTTGCTTTACCTTTGTACGAGGTGGTTTCGCCCGTGTAGTAGCGCTCAACGTACTGCTGAGTCAGCGTTGAACCACCCTGACGTGAACCCGTTGTGACGTTGTTGAACAGGGCGCGAGCAATACCCTTCAAATCAACGCCCGAATTGGTGTAGAAGGTCCGGTCTTCCGACGCGACAATTGCCTTGCCGACATAGTCAGGAAGCGTGGTCGTATCAATGATCTCGCGGTTCACTTCACCAAGATCACCGAGCTTGGTCGTGCCATCCGAATAGTAGATGCTCGTCTTTTGAGCGAGCGCCAAGTCAGATGCGGCAGGAATCGTCGCACGTGAATACATGTAAAGGAACAGGCTCGCGCCAGCAATCACCGACAGCAAGAACGCGAAAACAATGGTCAGGCCAATGCGTCGACCCCACCCGGACTTCTTCTTCGCCACGGGTTTTGATTTGGTTGACTGGCCTCGTGACTGAGCGGAAGCCGAAGACGCAGAAGCCGGGCGGGCGGTGGCAGAAGTGACCGGAGCAAAATACCCCTGGCTCGCCTGCGCGCCCACCGAACGACGCTGAGGCGGTTGAGGCGCCTGCTTGGGTGGCTGCGACTGACGCTTACGGGCCTTCGCTACCGCTTCACGGTCGGCCACTTCCTGCGCGGCGCGACGCTGACGCGCATAATCAGCGCGCTTCGGCAGAGGTGAGCCCGGGTTATGACCGGTGGATTGTGCCACGGTTGAGCCTTTCGTCGGACAGTTCTACCACCAGCCTAGGCAGAAAACCTGAGAATCTGCGTGAAGAGTGACGGGGACAACCGAATCATCTTGAGTCTCACGCGAGATAATTCGCGCCCAACAAGAAAGGTGATTGCCCCCGTCACATGGAAGATGGAATCCCTGAGCTTTTGGGCCGAGGTTGCACAGTGAAGAGATGCAGTTAAGACCTCGTAGTTCGCACACTCAAACAGCAACTAGGGCGAAACTTAATCCGCTGATGTTGGCACTGTCTCATCTGCCAACTCAGATTGTCGCTTCGCTTTCGCAGCAGCTTTCTTTGCTCGCTTTTGCGCAACAAGCGACTCCCAGTGCGCCTGCTGAGCCTGATATTCCGCTGCAATCTCGCGGATTTCTTCCGAAGACCACCAGTCGAGCAAAGCTGCCTTTGCCGCCTCTTCACCCATCGGGCCGTTCTCCAGACGCAACTCCATCAGATAGTCGCGCGCGAGCTTGACCGCACGTGACGGACGCAATCCCAGGATTTCCATAATCTGGTCACCATCCAAGTCCGGGCGGATCGCGTCCAACTCTTCCTGCTCGCGCAGAGCAACGATACGGTTTTCCAGATCGTCGTAGGCGCTTGACAGCATCATTGCCTTACGACGATTACGCGTTGTGCAGTCAGCGCGAGTCAGACGATGAAGACGTTCAAGCTGGTCACCCGCGTCAGTAACATAGCGACGAACTGCCGAATCGCTCCAGGCTACTTCCCCGTACCCGTGGAAACGCAGGTGAAGAGACACGAGTTTTTCAACCGCCTGGGTTGTCGCCTTGTCGAACTTCAGAGCGCGCATACGCTTACGCGTCATCTTCGCACCCACGATTTCGTGATGGTGGAACGAGACGGTCCCGTTCTTCTCGAAAACGCGCGTATCGGGCTTGCCCACATCGTGCATCAACGCCGCGAATCGGAGGATGAAGTCGGGGCCGGGCACTGGACCATCCGGGCCGGTCTCCAACGCGATCGCCTGGTCGAGGACGGTCAGAGTGTGCTCGTAGACGTCCTTGTGGCGGTTGTGCTCATCCACAGTTTCCACCAGCGCGGCGAGTTCCGGCAGGACAATCTTGGCAACTCCCGTGTGAACCATCAATTCGAGGCCACGCCTAGGCCAGTGAGAAATGATCAGACGTTGCAGTTCGGCGCAAATTCGTTCTGCTGACACGATTTCAAGACGGGACGCCATTATTTCCATCGCATCCATGACATCCATGTCAACGTCGATACCTAGTTGAGCGCTGAAACGCGCAGCGCGCATGATGCGGAGCGGGTCATCATCAAAGGACTGCTCAGCTGTCACCGGCGTACGCAGGCGCGAGGCCGCGAGGTCTTCCAAACCGTTGTGCGGGTCAACAAGCGTCATGGACGGCAGACGCATCGCCATCGCATTCACGGTGAAGTCACGACGGGTCAGGTCGCCTTCCAGAGTGTCCCCAAAGGCAACTTCTGGTTTGCGTGAACCGACCTCGTACGAATCCGTACGATACGTGGTGACCTCGACGACCACATTCTTACGGCGTCCACCGATCGTTCCGAATTCCTTGCCGATATCCCATACGCCGTCGCCCCACATGGCCAGAAGTTCTTCGGTCTTATCTGGGCGCGCAGACGTTGTCAGGTCAAAATCATGCGGGTCCACACCCAGAAAGGCATCGCGAACCGGACCGCCGACTAGGGCGATCTCTTCTCCTGCATCTTCAAAAACGCGTCCAAGCTCAAGAATCTCCGATGGCAAATTGGCGAAGGCATTTCGAGCATTCACCATCAGCGATGGAATATCGCGAGCAGAGATATCCGCATATACACGTGCGTGAGGGCGCGAGTTAGGCTGATTCGAAAGTGTCGTCTTTTCACTCATCACCCCTAAGCGTGCCACGTTTTGGCGGGAAACTGCCATTAAGAAGCGCGTGAATCTGGTGACGAGTCTGCACACAAGGGCGGTCTGTCACAAAACGTTGCCATCGGACAACTAAAGTGGACGTATGCCTATGCGTCCGACGAATCACAGACAGGGGGTCCCGCGACCCCCGATTCGTCATACGCGCCAGCTTCATTCGTCAACATCGCATCTTCCCGTTTCATCCGAAACGTCGGCCGGTGGCATCGTCATTGACGTTGTGGATGGAATTCCCTACGCCGCGTTGATTGCCAGAAGGAATCGTTCAGGTCGCATCGAATGGTGTCTTCCGAAGGGGCACATTGAACCCGGGGAAACGGCCGAGCAGGCAGCTCTTCGTGAAGTAGCGGAAGAGACCGGTATCCACGGCCAGATTCTGACTCACCTGACCAGCATCGACTACTGGTTCTCAGGCAATGAACGCCGGGTTCATAAGGTCGTTCACCACTACCTGATGCAGTACGTTTCGGGCGAAATCACGGTTGAAAATGACCCTGATCACGAAGCGGAAGCTGCCGCATGGGTTCGTTTGAAAGATCTTCCTCACCAGCTCGCTTACCCGAATGAGCGTCGCATCGTTTCTCTGGCCCTTGATCTTCTCTATCAGGGGCAATAGATGAGGCACGGACTTTTCGCCCGTCGGCTCTTCGCCACGAGTATCCGAAGCGTCGCCCTAGCAACCGCCACCCTTGCCGGCCTTGCCATGGTTGAAAGCAGTGTGGTCGCACCGGCCTCGTTCGGCGATGAAACGGCAGGTGGAACGCAGGCAACTGTCCCGGACCTGTTTGCCAAATCGCAATCATCGAACGGCTTGACCGTGTCGATCGACCAGCTCAGCCCGAAGATTCTGACGAACGAAAGCGAGCTGGTTGTTTCAGGCACAATCACGAACACCGGTGATGAAGCGCTTTCCGCCCCTTTGCTGATGGTCTCGATGGCATTTGGTCCGGCCGATAGTATTCGTGAACTCGCTGATTCTTTGGATGCGTCGACGCGTCCTGGGCGTCTGATCAGCTACGAAGAAACCAGCACGGACATTCCCGGCGGGCAGACCATCCCCTTCGAGGTTCATATTCCAGTTGATCGCCTCGACCTGTATTCGTCCTATGAGTGGGGTCCGCGAGCCCTCGGCGTCGACGTGCTGTCGGGGGATCGCAGTGGCGCGGATCGTACGATTTTTATTTGGGATTCCGGCCAGGAAGTCCAGCCCACACGGGTGAACGCTGTTGTTCCGTGGACCGCGTCGAATTCAAGCAATACCGTGAAAGAGCGTTCGGCGATAACTGAGATTGCTCAGATTCCGGGTACGACGCTGGCTCTTGATTCGACGGTGATTCCTCGTCCAACTCGTGACACGTCGACTTCGAAGGCGGATGCTGACGGATTGTTCGCATCGAAGCTATTGGTGGCTGAACGTGAAATCATCGCGCTTCCCACGGGGGATGCCGATCCCGGCGTGGTTGCGTTGGCGGCAAACGATCAGCTGTCTGCGCTGATGTCCGCGTCGATCAAATCCTTCCCGACGTCGGTGGAAGCAGCTGGGTGGAGCGCAACCGGCGTCGCGATTAAGGGGTACGAGGCCGCGTCTACCGACTTAGCCGAATCCAACCCGCAGAGCGCGACATCGCAGAGCTCTGACCAGTCGGGGGCTACCCAAACCCGGGATGATTTGGCGTCGCAAAGTAAGCCAAACGGTTCACATTCTCAGTCCTCGAACGAAAGTGCTGCGCAGAAGGCGTCAAAAACCCACGCGAATGCAACGATTGTGAAGAATGTGGAGTGGCCGAAAGCTGAAACGTTCAGTACGACCGGGCTGGCCTTGGCTTCCGATAAGGTGACGATCGCTCCGGGCGGTGCGTTGGATCCGGACCCCGAGGTGTCGTTTACGTCCCTTGCTCCCGTTGAAGTGAATTATTCGACGGGTGAAACGTCCACGCAGGGGGCGACGGATTCGACGGCGACTGTTCTTTCAACGAATAAGACGTTGAACGATCTGCTGGGTTGGGAAGTGTCGACCAGCTCGGACGCTCTTGATGTTGACCAGGCACTTGCTGGCGTGTCTGCGATTATTACGCGTGAGCGTCCCAGTGTGTCTCGAACGGTTGAGGTGACGGCGTCGCGCACATTGACCCCGTCTGCTTCGCTTGTTCAGCGTCTGAATTCTTTGCTCCAACAGCGGTGGGTTGAGCCCACGTCGTTTAGCCAGATCGCGTCGTCGCAGGTGACTGACGTTGAGCGTTTCGTTGTTGGACCCGGTCAGCTGTCGGCTGAAACAAGCGCAGCGTTAACAACGCTTGGCGATGCACTGGCACAACTGAAGTCTTTTGCGGATTCAACGTCTGACCCGAAGGCGGTCAACGCGACTCTCCACGATGATATTTTGCCGACGGTGAGTGCGTCGATCAGCGCCGATGAGCAGGTGACGCGCGCATCCCAGTTCAGCGCGAAGGTGTCGCACCTCCGCTCTCTGGTGTCACTGGTGCCTTCAGACACGGTGAATCTGATTAACAAGTCCGCGGATTTTCCGATCCGTGTTCGTAATGATTTGGCGTGGGACGTGAATGTGACGGTCACGATCAACCCATCCGATCCCAGGCTGAAGGTTCGCCAGTCCGCGATCACAACCATTCCTGCGCGAACGGTCACCGCGGTCAACGTTCCCGTGAGTGCCATCGGTTCGGGCGATATTGAAGTCACCTACCAAATCAATACTGCCGACGGCACGCTTCTTACCATTTCGGATAATGTTCTTGTTCGTATGCGTGCCGGCTGGGAAGATGCTTTTACTATTACGGTTGCGATTGCTTTTGGTCTTCTGTTTGTGATCGGCCTAGTCAGGTCGGTACGCAAGCGCCGTGCTGGGCGCGAAGAAGAGGAGAACAAATGACCGAGTCGAACTCTTCGGTTGAACCGCCTCAGGAGCCTCGGAGCCGATCCATCCTGAGGGCCAGCGCGATCATGGCGTCGGGCACGATGGTGTCGCGAATCCTTGGGTTTGTTCGTTCGGCAATGCTTCTTGCTGCGATTGGAGCAGCCGGCGGTGGCGTATCTGCAGCCTTCCAAACGGCGAATACTTTGCCGAACACAGTCTTTAATCTTTTAGCGTCCGGCGTTTTTGATGCGGTTCTTGTTCCACAGATCGTTGGAGCACTGAAGCGGAAGCATGATGGTCAAACCTATGTGAATCGTCTGCTCACTCTTGCTGGGACGCTTCTGTTTATCGTGACGATCGTGGCGATGATTGCCGCTCCGCTGTTGGTCGTGATCACGGCGGCCGGCTACGATGCTCAAACTCGCACGTTGGCGATTCTTTTCGCTTTGCTCTGTTTACCGCAGCTGTTCTTCTACGGCCTGTACAACCTGCTGGGTGAGCTACTGAATGCGCGTGGCGTATTCGGCCCCTACATGTGGGCGCCGGTGGTGAATAACGTTGTTGGTATCGCCGGTTTGGGTGCATTCCTCTTTTTGTGGGGTGGCACCGAAGGACGCATCAATGTCGAGGATCTTTCCGCGACACAATTCTGGCTACTGGGTGGGTCGGCGACGCTGGGCGTGATTGCTCAGGCGCTTGTCTTGTTCATCCCGATGAAACGATCGGGCGTTCATTTCAAGCCTGACTTCCATTTCCGAGGCACGTCATTTGGCTCCACGTCGAAGGTGGCCGGATGGACGTTTGCGACGCTGGGGGTCAGCCAGATTGGTGTCCTGTCGACGAATAACTTGGCCGCTTTGGCCGATGCGTACGCGAAGACGCATGACGGTGTGCTCGTCGGTATTAACGCCTACGCAACCGCTTTCATGATTTTCATGGTTCCGCAGTCGCTGATCACGGTGTCGCTGACAACAGCGATCTTCACTCAAATGGCGCGGGCGGTCGCCGATGATGATGATCGTTCCGTGGCAGCGAGCTACCACCTGGGCGTCCAAACGATTACGTCCCTGACTCTGCTGGCGGCTGCGATCCTAATGGCTGGTTCGGTGCCGATGATGCAGATGGTTCTGTACTCAAAGACGAACCAGGAAGTGATCACCGCGTATGCCTGGGTCCTTGTTGCTTTAATGCCGGGTGTGGCCTCAACGGGCATGGTCTTGATGAGTCAACGTGTTTTCTTCGCTTATGAAGACGTTAAACCAGTGTTCTTGATGGGTATTGGTCCGACCATTCTTCAGGTCATCGTCGGGTGGGGAATGTATGCGATGACGGGTGCTAAGTGGTGGGTTGTTGCCGCTGCTCTTGGTGAAACGGCGTGTCGCATTGTCCAGGGCGTGATTGCGGTGGCGTGGGTGTCGCGTCGTAATTCCTACGTGGATCGTGCCTTGCTTTTGCGTTCCTACAGCGCGTTTGTGGTTTCTGCCGTGCTGGCGGCGCTGTCTTCATTCGGCGCACTAAAGCTGGTGGGAGCGCAGACCCAGACTTCATCGACCCTGCTTCGTTTTGGTGGCGCTTCGTTGAAGCTGATCATGGTTTCACTGGTCGCGTCGATTGTGTACATGGTTGTTCTGAAGCTGATTTCGCCGTCGACAAGCGCGCGCACAATCACTCCGCTACTTCAAAGGTTGCGAGTTCCACTGGTTTTGCGGCACATCCTTGCCACGCCAATACAGCCGAAATCGACTTCTTCAACGATAATGGATTGAGTTTCGTACTTTTTCAACGGAGGATCCCCATGAGCACGGACGGCAAGCCCGATCACGATGAATTGTCGGACGGTACGTCGTCTGAAAACTCACCCACTCTTGCGTCGCCCAACCCTGAGTTGAGCGAAGCCGAACGTGAGATTGCTGTTGCGCTGGCCGCCGCTCTCCCCTCGTTCGACGAGATTCTGGCAGACCCTGAGTCTGATGATTCTGAAGTGGAAGATGGGGACGAGGCCGTGGTCGACTCTTCAGACGTCCAGCTTGATGAAAGCCACGATGACGATGCGGATTCACCCGAGTTTGATGATGTGGTCGTTATCGATGAGCCTGAAGAACCTGTCCTAGGCGAGCAACCGGAAAGCATTGATCAGGATGAGGAGCGCGTCGAAGAAATCGATGATGTCTCTGATGGCGCCGACGATGCTGAGTCCGAACAGGATGAGGACGCTGAAGACGACACTGACGTAGAAGACCGTGAGTCGAGCGACGAGAGTTTTGACGAATCGGAAAATGAAGAATCTGATACTGAAAGCGGCGTGGCGCTCACGGGTTTTGCTGGCCTGATCGCCACGATCAAAGCAAAGTTGTCCGCTTCGAAGACACCTGAAGCGACAGATGACGTTGTTGAGTCTGGCGAAGACGGCGACCTCGACCAAGGCGCTCAGGACGAATCCGATGAAGATAATTCATCCATGCCTTCCGCCCCTGAAGAAGATCGGGGGAACGACGATGAAGGCAGCCTCGTCAATGAGGAAAACAACGAAGCCGAAAAGGCTGACAAGACTGTCACATCGAAGCACTCCACGGGCATTCCCCCGCTGGTGGCACCCGTTGACATGCCACTGGCACCCGAGGCCGATGTGACGACTTCCTTCCCCGGCCCGATTGTTGAGCGTCCCACAGACCATCTGGCTCTTGTGGCCTCCGCGGGTGAAGAGGACCAGCCTCAGCGTGAGCGAGGGCTGATTGATCCGACGAAGCCGACTCTTGTTTTCGCGGCTGTTTTGACTATTCTCGCTGCGATCTTCGGCACGGTGGGTCTGCTGAAACCCGTTGGCTCGCCTGACTTGGCGCAGTCGCTCGCAGACGCACAATCGGCAAACCACATCCAATCCGACGACCAATCGGCAATGCAGGGAACGACTTCTCCGCTTGTTTCTTCCGTATCCGTTCTGTCTTGGTCAAACGATGACGGCGATCACCCGGATACTGCGGTCAACATGATTGACGGCGACCCAGCAACCACGTGGCACTCTCGCTACTACGACACGAATTCTTTCACTGACGACAACACTGTCACCATCATTATCAAGCTCTCTGCAGAAGCAACGGTTTCTCAGATCACGCTGAACATGGATCCGTCCACGTCCGGTGGTGAACTGGTCGTGCGCAACGTCACGGATGCCGATGCTCCTCGGAGAGGAACAGAATTGGCTCGCGGGGCGTTGAGTCCTACAACGGAGATCACCCTTCCTGAACCCGTCACCACGTCGCAGATTGCTCTGTCCTTCGCGACCATGCCGACTTCGGTCGACGGTGACAACTGGGCATGGGTGAGCGAACTCAGCGTTCAGTAGCGATTTCCGCAAAGCGCACTATTGACTGATGAGGGTCAATAGGTGCCTGAAGCCTGACACTTTTGGCGATCTTTTCGAAAGGTAATGATGGAATTTACAGTGACGTCTGACCTGCTGGCCGTGAACACGGTTGATGCCGAGGTCGAGACCGTTTCGACCACACCGGCAACCCGCCCGTCTGGTGAGGTTCCCGCAGATGCGACCATTCACGATGTCATCGTCGTTGGTTCTGGTCCTGCCGGTTACACGGCTGCCATTTACACGGCTCGCGCCGGCCTGAAGCCAATCGTGATCGCTGGAGCTCTCGCTGCCGGTGGCGCTCTGATGACGACGACTGAGGTTGAGAACTTCCCCGGTTTCCCCGAAGGTATTCAGGGGCCCGAGCTCATGGATAACATGCGTGAGCAGGCAGAAAAGTTCGGCGCGGACGTTCGCTACGAGGATGTCACCGCGGTGAACCTGTCGGGTGATGTGAAGGTTGTGGCCGTCGACGACGAATTACTGTACGCGAAGGCTGTTATTCTGGCGACCGGTTCTGAGTACCGTCACATGAATGTTCCGGGCGAGGATTCGCTGTCGGGTCGCGGTGTTTCCTACTGCGCAACCTGCGACGGCTTCTTCTTCAAGGATCGTGTGCTGGCCGTTATCGGCGGTGGCGACTCGGCAATGGAAGAAGCAACGTTCCTGACGAACTTCGCCTCCAAGGTGTACGTCGTGCACCGTCGCGATGAGCTTCGCGCTTCGAAGGCGATGGCTGACCGTGCGAAGTCAAACCCGAAGATTGAGTTCGTGTGGAATTCGACCGTCGACGAGGTCCTGGGTACCGACGAGGTCACGGGCCTGCGTTTGAAGAGCACCGTTGATGGCACGCTGTCCGACCTTGATGTCAATGGTGTGTTCGTGGCGATTGGTCACCTGCCACGCACGTCGTTCCTCGCTACGGACGTCGCACTGGACGACGCCGGCTACATCGTGGTCGACGAACCATCAACGCGCACCTCTGCAACAGGTGTCTTCGCCTGTGGCGACGCCGTCGATCACACCTACCGTCAGGCGATTACGGCTGCCGGTTCCGGTTGCCGCGCGGCCCTTGATGCCGAGCGTTGGTTGGCATCGAAGAGCGACTGATCATCTATCCGTGATGTGTGAGCGCGTGCAACAGCGCACATCAAGGTAAAAACGGGCATTCATCTCCTAATCTGCTCGGCTGGGCTCATACAGTTATCTGTATGAGCCCAGCTTCAGTTTCATCATCATCTGCTCCGACCCCTGCGCCAGCCACGGCGACTCAGTCTGGCCGGTCCGCCTCGTTGATGCGTATGTTGCCCGGCATCGCACTGTCTTTCGTTGCGGTCGGACTGGCATTGCTCATCAACCATTTTGTGCCGGCGCTGTCGGTAATGCTGGTGGCGATCATTCTGGGTGTTTTTCTGCGGAATATCGCACAGCTACCCGCGGTCCTGGATCCCGGTCTGGTTTTCACTTCCAAGCGTCTGTTGCGTGCTGGCGTTGTGCTATTGGGCCTACAGCTGGTGGTAGCCGATATCGTGGCACTGGGCGCTGGGATGATCGGTGTTGTTGTTGCGGTTATCGTCTTGGGTATTGTGTCGACGCTTCTTGTGGGGCGAGCTCTGCACCTATCGATCACGCAGACACTGCTGATCGCGTGCGGTTTCTCGATCTGCGGTGCGGCCGCTGTTGCCGCGGTTGATGGCGTTATTGAAGCTCAGGATCGCGAAGAGGTTGTCACCGCTATTGCGCAGGTCGTCATTTTTGGCACGCTGCTGATTCCGTTGATCCCGATTCTCGGCACGCTGTTCGGTTTGGATCCGCTAACCACTGGCTTGTGGGGTGGCGCAGCCACACACGAGGTTGCCCAGGTTGTCGCGATTGGCGGTGCGTTGGGAGGTGGCGAGGCACTGTCTGGTGCGGTTGTTGTGAAGCTTGCTCGCGTGCTGATGCTCGCTCCCGTTATGGCGACGATCAGCATCTGGAGGCGTCAGAAGATGGCGTCGGGAGCTCAGATCCCCGGTATGGGTTCCGAGGGTGGCAAACTTCCGCCTCTGATGCCACTGTTTGTCTTCGGATTCATCGTCATGGTCTTCGTGCGGTGGACCGGGATTGTGCCCGCGTCGTGGCTTGCGGTTCTGAAGATTATTCAGACGGCGCTACTCGCCTCGGCAATGTTCGCACTGGGCACGTCCGTGAAGCTGCGTGATTTTGCGTCCGTTGGCCCGAAGCCGTTCATTCTTGCTACCTCGACGACTGTCATTGTTGCTCTGACTGGCTTCATCGGCGTGATGCTGGCGCACTGATTCTTCGCTTACCGTCAACAGAGGGCCTCCGCTACCGCCCTCTTGCTGGCGTGGGGTGAGACCAGTGTGGTCGCCCTCGTATAGTGGTGAAAACAGCGACGGGCACACCCCTGTCCTGTTCGCTCCTCGTAAAATCTGCCCGGGTAGGCTGATTCGTATGACGTTTTCTGACGTGCCACGTAAAGGCGTAGCATCCGCGCAGGGCCTCGCACCCACTGACCCGTGCACCTGCGGTTCTTCCATCGCATTTCGCGCGTGTTGCTCCCCGATCCTTGACGGCGAGCCTGCACCCACCGCCGAAGCCCTCATGCGTTCACGCTACTCCGCCTTCGTGCTGGGCAACGAAAACCATCTTTTCCGCTCGTGGCATCCGCGCACACGCCCCGCTCCCCCATACATTGACCCGCAAATAACATGGAACAGGCTCACCATCGTCGACACCGTCACGGGCACCGAAAACGACCAGGACGGCATCGTCGAGTTCATCGCTGACTTCACCCACGCACGAGGCCACAACCGCCTGCACGAACGCTCCACCTTCACCAAGCGCGGTGGCCGGTGGGTCTATGTCGACGGGACGATGATGTGAATTCTCACCACACCCACACCGACCATATCGCCACCGACTACATCCACCCCGAGCTCCGCGACCTTGTCCACTCAGTTGGCTTGATCGGCTGGACGCGGATTATTGTCGGCAACTGGGCGATTCTCGGCGCAATCATCCTGGGCCTGTTCATTCACCTGAAATCTGTTGCGAACTTTGATCAGGCGGTTCTGAACTGGGTGCTCACGATCCGCATCGATGCGTTGACCGCGTTCATGAAAGCGGTGACCCACCTTTTCTCCCCAACCGTTTCCGTGATCGAAGCGGTCGTCATCGGACTATTGATCTGGGCAGTCTCAAAGTCGTGGCGCTTCGGGTTGTTTATTCCTCTAGTGATGGCGGTGTCAGCGGTTGCAACGTCGCTGGTCAAGCTTGGTATCGAACGAGTCCGCCCACCGATCCCAGAGCGCCTCGTCGTCGAACTCTCCCATTCTTTCCCATCCGGTCACACCACCGCCGCCTCCGCCCTCGCTATCAGTGCTGCTCTGCTTGCGTTACATGCATGGGGACTATCCCTGATCAATGTCGGTATCGCAGACTCCCGCCTTTCATGGAATCGACGAGGCTACGCCTGCCTGATCTGGGCGCTCGCGATCTCATTAGTGGCGCTTGTGGCCACAACACGCATTTACCTGGCCGCGCACTGGACAACAGACATCATTGGTGGAGCGCTGATGGGATCAGGTACCGCGCTGATCTTGGGAGGTCTTTTATTGAGCCGCCACAGCGTCCACACACGCTAGACAGTGAACCATGTCACGGCCATACTGGGACTATCCCGGATGAAAGGAGACACCGATGTCTCTGGTGTTACGGTGGCTTGTCGCGTTCTTCTCAGGCTGGGTCGTCATCCTGATTGCAACAACATTTTCAACCGAGGTCGCCGCAGCTGACACCTACCGTATCTGCGCTCATGGCTATGTCATTATCGGCGCGTTCTTTCTTGCTGTCGCAGTGTTCCTTTACCTGCTGATTCAGGCTCTGTCGGCCACAAGTACGACCATTGAACTGCGCGGAAACTCTGACCAGTCCGCTTAGTCAAACATGTATGTGCCACGCCCGTGCGCGCCCAAATCAGCGGCAACAAACGAAAAACCCCGGCACCGAAATGTACCGGGGTATGTGTGGAGCTAACGGGACTCGAACCCGTAACCCCCTGCTTGCAAAGCAGGTGCGCTACCAATTGCGCCATAGCCCCAATGACATCAATCCTGGAAAGGATTGTCCGTCACGGATTTCCACAACTCTACATTGTCGGAGAGATCTTCGAGAATCTGTCGCACAACAATACCCGCTGCAACAGCCGTAGCCACCGCACTGAGTGCTGTGATCCATTTCTTCATTGGATCTCCGCCTTTCTTGCGATTGCGGAACGTGGGCCTAGATGGGCTCGAACCATCGACCTCAGTCTTATCAGGACTGCGCTCTAACCTACTGAGCTATAGGCCCAACCTTGTACCCCGAAGAGCACTCGATTATGTTACGCACACCCACCGTCCAACTTCAAATTGAATGGCGTGATGTAGCGCACCACACGATTATTCGTCCATCAAGGAGATCTTCACGCCACCCACCAGGGACGCGATGAGGTTGTACAGCATGGCGCCAAGGGTTGAGATGGCGGTCAACAGAACAACATTCGCGACACCGGCAATGGTGGCGTAGGATAGAACCTTGGGAAGACGCAGATAGTCAAGGAACGGGATGAACTTTTCACCACCGATGGTCTTCATGAAGTCTTCGATGGTGGAAAAGACATGCATACCGTCAACCATGAACCACAAGACAGCGGTTGCAATCACCATGGCAATGCCGAATGCGACGGAAAGAAGGAAGCTCACCTTCATTACCGTCCACGCATCGACTCGCGCGATAGCGATATCAACTCGACGAGGCGTGTCATTGATGGAATACATGCCGTGCGCGTCGCTCATTCGTCATTACCTTCCTGGGTGGACTCTTGCTCTGACGCTACAGTGTTATCAGCGCTTTCGTCAGCATTCGAAGAGTTTGTCGGCGTTTCATCACCCAAGCTATCGGAGTCCTGAGATTCAGATTCGCCATCTTCATTATCAATATCGCGCTCCGGGTTCGGAGTGATCGCGATGATGCGGTCGTCCTCGTCCGGGCGAGCGAAAATGACGCCCATCGTGTTGCGTGCCGTTGGGCGAACGTCCGAGGCGTTCACTTGGACCAGCTTGCCGGATTCGGTGATGACCATGACGTCTTCATCCGGATTGACCACAAGTGCACCAACAAGGCCACCGCGTTCATCAACGAGCTTGCCAACGCGGACACCCAACGTGCCACGGGACTTCGTTGGGTATTCCTCAACCGGAGTGCGCTTCGCATAACCGGAGTCAGTGACGATCAGCAGATCAGCGCCCTCGCGCGGAACCTCCATGGACAGCAGTTCGTCGTCACCGCGGAATCTCATGCCACGAACGCCCGCCGTGGAGCGACCCATCGGGCGGAGCTGCTCGTCGGTGGCGGCGAAGCGGACTGCCTGGCCATCACGCGAGACCAGGATCAGGTCCTGATCAGCGTTAATGACCTGTGCGGACACGAGCTCATCCGGGTTACCGGCCTCATCTTCACGCAAGTTGATGCCGATGATGCCACCGGTACGTGAGGACTCGTAGAGCTTCAGCGGAGTCTTCTTCACCAAACCGGACTTGGTTGCCAAGACAAGGTAGTCGGCGACCTCGTAGTCGCGGATGGCGAGGACCTGCGCGATGTGTTCCTCCGGCTGGAATGCCAGGAGGTTTGCAACGTGCTGGCCCTTGGCATCGCGACCGCCTTCGGGGATCTCGTACGCCTTCGCACGGTACACGCGGCCGAGGTTCGTGAAGAACAGCAGCCAGTGGTGCGTGGTCGTGACGAAGAAGTGCTCAACAACATCATCTCCGCGCAATTGCGTGCCACGAACACCCTTGCCACCGCGCTTTTGCGAACGGTAGTTGTCGGTGCGCGTACGCTTCGCAAAACCTTCGCGGGTGATGGTGACGACCACGTCTTCTTCGGGAATGAGGTCTTCCATCGACATTTCTCCGTCGAAGGCGACGATGCGCGTGCGACGGTCATCGCCGTACTTGTCGACAATTTTCTGCAGTTCACTCGAGATGATGGAACGCTGACGCGCCGGCGTATCGAGGATGTCCTGCAGATCGGTGACTCGCGCGGTCAGTTCGGCATGCTCGTCCATAATCTTCTGGCGTTCCAGAGCAGCTAGACGACGCAGTTGCAGGGCGAGGATCGCGTCTGCCTGAACCTCGTCCACACCGAGCAAGTCCATGAGGCCCTTACGTGCTTCGTCGACAGTCGGCGAACGACGGATGAGCGCGATGACCTCGTCGAGAGCATCGAGTGCCTTGAGGTAGCCCTCCAAGATATGGAGGCGTTCCTGAGCCTTGCGCAGACGGAACTGGGTGCGACGCACGATGACGGAAATCTGGTGCGTGATCCAGTGACGAACGAAGCCGTCCAAGCTGAGCGTACGCGGGACACCGTCGACGATCGCCAGCATGTTGGCGCTGAAGTTTTCCTGCAACGGAGTGCGCTTGTACAGGTTGTTGAGAACGACCTTGGCGACCGCGTCACGCTTCAAGACGATGACGAGGCGCTGGCCGGTACGACCCGAGGTTTCGTCACGGATATCCGCAATACCCTGGATCTGGCCGTCACGAACCAGCTGAGCGATCTTGTCGGCAAGATTGTCGGGGTTCACCTGGTAGGGAAGCTCGGTGACAACCAGGCACTGGCGTCCCTGAATTTCCTCAACGTTGACGACTGCACGCTGGGTGATGGAACCGCGACCAGTTCGGTAAGCGTCTTCGATGCCCTTGCGTCCGAGGATCGTGGCGCCGGTCGGGAAGTCCGGGCCGGGGATGCGCTGAATCAGAGCCTCAAGCAGTTCCTCGCGGGATGCTTCGGTGTTCTCGAGCGCCCACTGGATACCGTCGGCAACTTCTCGCAGGTTGTGCGGCGGGATGCGGGTCGCCATACCGACCGCGATACCTTCGGAGCCGTTGACCAACAGATTCGGGAAGCGGGACGGCAGAATGGTCGGCTCTTGGTTCTTGCCATCGTAGTTGTCCTGAAAATCGACGGATTCTTCATCGATATCGCAGACCATTTCCATCGCCAAAGGCGCCATTTTACATTCGGTGTAACGGGGTGCTGCGGGGCCAAGGTTACCCGGCGTACCGAAGTTACCCTGACCGGCAACCAGCGGATAGCGCAACGACCACCACTGCACCAGACGTGCCAGCGCATCGTAGATCGCGGCATCGCCGTGCGGGTGGTAGTTACCCATGACGTCGCCGACGACGCGGGACGACTTGGAGAAGGAGGAAGTGGGTCGGTATCCGCCGTCGTACATCGCGTAGAGCACGCGACGGTGAACAGGCTTGAGGCCGTCACGCACGTCGGGGAGGGCTCGACCGACGATAACGCTCATCGCGTAGTCGAGGTAGGAGCGCTGCATTTCTACCTGCAGGTCAACCGGCAGGACACGGTCGTAGTCGACAGCCGCGTCGGTTGTGTTGTTTAGCTCGTCGCTCACGTTTTTCCTTAAGTTTTATTGACGAGGCCGGCCTGCGGCCGGTGCGTGACTGTTAGATCAGATATCGAGGAAGCGCACGTCAGAGGCGTTGCGCTGGATGAAGGAACGACGAAGATCGACGTCGTCGCCCATGAGGATCGTGAAGATCTCATCGGCGTCGGCGGCCTCATCGAGGGTGACCTTCTTGAGGATACGGTGAGCCGGGTCCATGGTGGTTTCCCAAAGCTCGTGGTCGTTCATTTCGCCCAGACCCTTGTAACGCTGGATGCCACCTTCCTTGGGCAGGCGGTGATTAGCTGCCTGACCCGCTGCGAGAAGCTTGTCACGTTCCTTATCTGAGTAAGCGAATTCGTGCTCGGCGTTCGTCCACTTGATGCGGTAGAGCGGAGGCATTGCGATATAGGTGTGGCCCTGTTCGATCAGCGGTCGCATGTAGCGGAACAGCAGAGTGAGAAGCAGGGTTGCGATGTGCTGACCGTCGACGTCGGCGTCGGCCATGATAACGATCTTGCCGTAGCGGAGCTTTTCAAGATCAAAGTCTTCACCGATACCGGTACCGAACGCTGTGATGAGTGAGCGGATCGTGTCAGAGGACAGCGCGCGATCAAGGCGAGCCTTTTCAACGTTCAAGATCTTGCCTCGGATCGGCAGGATCGCCTGGTGTTCGGGGTCGCGACCACCAACGGCGGAACCACCTGCGGAGTCGCCCTCGACGATGAAGATTTCGCATTCTTCAGCCTTGCGCGAGGAGCAGTCACGAAGCTTGCCCGGCATGGACGCTGATTCAAGGACACCCTTACGGCGGGTGGCTTCGCGAGCCTTGCGGGCTGCGACGCGTGCCTGCTGCGCCTGCTGACCCTTGTTAATGATCGCCTTCGCGTCTGCGGGGTGAGCATCGAACCAGTCGGTGAGCTGGGAATATACCTGCTGCTGAACGAAGGTACGTGCCTCGGTGTTGCCGAGCTTCGTCTTCGTCTGACCTTCGAACTGCGGTTCGGTCAGCTTGATCGAAATGACGGCTGTCAGTCCTTCGCGGACGTCATCGCCGGTCAGATTGTCATCCTTCTCTTTGATGATTCCCTTATCGCGACCGTAGCGGTTCACAATGGTCGTCAGCGCCGTGCGGAAGCCTTCTTCGTGCATACCGCCTTCGGTCGTGTTAATCGTATTCGCGAAAGTGTGGACGCTGGACGAGTAGGCTGTGGTCCACTGCATCGCGATCTCGACACTCATCGTGCCTTCATCGTTTTCCGATTCGAAGTCGATGATGTCATTGTTGATCGTTTCGATCTTCTTCGCCGAATCCAGGTATTCGACGTAGTCACGTAGACCGTGTTCGTACATGTAGGTGACCTGACGGTGACCGGGAACCGGATCGTCTGCGGGACCCATTTCATCGCCGGTGATCTCGTCGCCCTCATCAACAGCGGTGGGGCGCTCATCGGTCAGCGAAATACGCAGACCCTTGTTCAAGAAGGCCATCTGCTGGAAGCGCTGACGCAGGGTCTCGAAGGAGAACTCGGTGGTTTCAAAGATATTTGGATCCGGGTAGAACGTCTGTGTTGTGCCCGTCTCGGTGGTTTCTTCGCCACGTTCAAGCTTCGTGATCGGCGTACCGCCGTTGGCAAAGGACATCCGCCACGCATAACCCTGACGACGGACAATCGTGTCGACGCGGGTCGACAGCGCGTTCACAACCGAAATACCGACGCCGTGAAGACCACCGGACACCGCGTATCCGCCACCGCCGAATTTGCCACCGGCGTGCAGGATGGTCATGACAACCTCAACCGTGGGCTTACCTTCGGTCGGGTGAATATCAACGGGAATACCTCGACCGTTATCTTCGACGCGAAGACCACCATCGGCAAGAATTGTTACTTCGATGTGATCCGCATATCCAGCTAGAGCTTCGTCAACAGAATTATCGACGACCTCGTAGACCAGGTGGTGCAGACCGCGCTCACCGGTTGAACCGATATACATACCTGGACGCTTACGAACCGCCTCAAGCCCTTCCAGAACGGTGATGTCTGAAGCGCCGTAGCCTTCAGCCCCGCCTGTCGTCTTTTCGTTGTCAGCCACGCGGCTCCCCTCATACAAGCTGGGCCTGAAAAACCCAACGATTTAACGCATTAATTCTACCAAAAATGACCATAAAACCGGGGAAACTCACGCCGTGACAAAGGCAATGAAATATCTTCTGACCTGCGAATATAGGTATGTGACCAGTCACACCCTCACCGTGATAAGAAACAGACAACCATCGACGCGCACACCAGAAAAACACGTGTATTTTCCGGTCGCATCATCGTCACCTGATCCGGCCCCAATCAGCCGTATGTATCGCGCGGACCCCGGCCTCGTACCGACAGCGGACCTTTCTTCCACGAAGGCGCCACCGGACCCAAAACCACAACCTGTTCCACCACGCCACTACCGACAACCTCGCTGATGCGACGCAGAATTCTGGGGAGCAATAACTGCAGCTGTTTCGCCCACGCCGTTGACGTACAGCGCACAACAATCTTCTTGCCTTCGAAGCTTTCAATGTGCGTGTGCTCGGCAATATTCGGACCAACAATCTCGGGCCAGCGATTCGACACCGACGCAATCTGGATCTGATTCGACCAGCTGTTATCCTTCACAAACGAACTCAGGATCGAATCAATACGCCCAGACCGATGATACGAGCGATGCATGGCCGCCATGCCCGGTGTCTTTACCCACACCTCTGGGCGATGGCGCTGAGCCTGAACAATGCCACTCAAGTCGCCGGCTTCAGCCATCTTGTCGCTGAAATCAGATTCGGCTGATAGATCTACCTGACCACGAGACATATCCACCGCGCAATCTTCATTCGCGCCAACAAGTGCCCCCGGAGTCGGACCTTTCACTCCTTGCATGACGAACGTGGGCACGGGTGAACGCGTGAAACCTCGTGCGCGCGCATCCATCTGAGCACGCGCCAAGGCCGCTGCCAGGAAGTCTTCTTCGGGCTCGTTCATTCTTGGACTTCCGAGCCGTTGTCGACCGACCACGCCACTTTCACAACGTGTGCATCCAATTCGGGAGGAATATCGCCCTCAACAGCAGCGGTGATTAGCACCTGATCCGCTTTATCCATACGCGTGGTGAGTCCAGCTCGCCGTTTCGTATCAAGTTCGGCGAACACATCGTCGAGGATCAGAATCGGGGTTTCACCGTCATCAGCCAGAAGATCAAAAGCTCCAAGACGCAGAGCCAACCCCACCGACCAGGATTCGCCGTGGGACGCAAAGCCCTTCACAGGCATATGTCCAAGACACAATGACAGATCATCACGGTGAGCACCCACAAGGTTCACTCCCCGCTCCATCTCTTGATCCTGAATACGTTCTAAGGCGGCCAACAGACGCTGAGTCTGCGCCTCAACATTCTCCAAGTCGGCGCTTGTCGGATCGTCCGGATTCGTCCCGATTTTTCGGTCGATTGACGCATCCATCGCCAAAACCAAGTGGCGAGGAGAATCGGCAACATCGTCATATGCCGTTGCCACGGGATCAGACAATCGACGAACAAGAGATGCTCGCATTGCCGTGACCTGGCTGGACAATTCAGCGAACCGCTCATCCCACACAGACAGCGTTGAAATATCTGGGATGCGACCCCGTCGCAATGCCACCTGCGCCTGCTTCATCAACGCAGCCCGCTGGCGCGCCACTCTGTCAAAATCAGACTTCGTCTGCGAATACAGGGGGTGAATCTGAACCGCAATATCATCAAGAAATGCCCTGCGTACGCTGGGATCTCCACGAACAATCTGCAAGTCCTCGGGTGCAAAGACAACCGTACGAACGAGACCCAGAATGTCTTTCGGCTTCACGTTCGTGCGATTAATTCGCGCCCGATTTGCCTTGCCACGCACGATCTCAAGCTCAAGAACCTGGGAGCGATCGTCTTCCAAGGCTGTCTTCACGCGGACAAACGCTCCAGCCGGCGGGCGCTCCTCGACATCTAACGGAATACGAACCAGCGAGGACTCCGCAGACACCCTGTGCGAAGAAAATGTCGACAGGTAAGCGATAGCCTCAATGAGGTTTGTTTTCCCCTGACCGTTGGCGCCAAGAAAGACCGTGGGACCAGCCGGTAATTCAATGACGACGTGGCACCATGATCGAAAATCATCAAGCGCGACGTGCGAGACGCGCATGAAGATCAGGCACCGAAGCGAATCGGCATCAACAGGTAGCGGAACTGCGTCACTTCGCCTTCATCCACCTTCGACTGGCCGGTCATCACGGCGGGCTTGGTCGAGTGAGTGAAACCGAAACGAACAAAATCCGTGTCGAGAACGCCCAGGCCATCAAGCAGGAACTGCGGGTTGAACGCGGTCGCAATATCTTCACCATTCAGGTGAGCTTCAATTGCTTCGGATGCCTGAGCGTTATCTCCCTGACCGGCTTCGAGAACCAGCTGACCATCCGAGAAAGACAGGCGAACCGAGGTCTTGCGCTCTGCAACCAGCGACATACGCTTCACAGCTTCAAGCAGTTCGTGGCGGTCGCACACTGCGGTGATCGGCGTAGATTCAGGGAACAGGCCACGAACCGGCGGGTAATCGCCGTCCATCATGGTCGACGTGGTCCGACGGTTCGACGATGCGAAGCCAATCAACGAGGCCCCGCCCGCAACCATTTCACTAGACAGACCAATTTCGACCTTGGCACCCGACGTCATTGACTTCGAAACATCCTGAAGAATGCGAGCCTTCACGAGGGCAACCTGTTCGATCGAAGTATCGGCAGGCTCCCAATCAAGTTCACGCATTGCCAGACGGTAACGATCAGTGGCAAGCAAGGTCATGTGTTCGCCGTCGATTTCCATTCGAACACCGGTCAGAATCGGCAGAGTGTCATCGCGCGATGCGGCAATAGAAACCTGGGAAATAGCCTGTGTCAGAACCTCGGAGTCAACGGTTCCCGCAAGCGGTGGCTGAAGTGGAAGCAACGGATATTCATCCAAAGGCATGACAGCAAGCGTGAAGTGCGAAGAACCACATCGCATATTCACCTTCTGACCATCAAGTTCAATGGTGACTGGCTTATTCGGCAACGATTTGGAAATGTCTGCCAGCAGGCGACCTGAAACCAGAACTTCGCCTTTTTCTTCCACATTGGCCGGAATACGCGAATTAGCGGAGACTTCGTAATCGAATGATGAAAGGGTCAGTTCCTCATTGTCTGCATGAATACGCACACCGGCAAGGATGGGGCTAGCTGGGCGAACAGGCAGGGCGCGAGCAGTCCACGACACTGCCTCAGAAAGAACGTCTCTTGCGACGGTGAACTTCATGCCGGCCTCCAATTAAAAACTCGGTCAACGTACGTACGACATATGCCTCGCCATTCTACCTGTATGCACTACAACTATTCACCTAGAAAATATTTTGTTGTGAATAACTATCGTCTGACACTTTTTATCGTTGTTTGATTACCCATAATCCACCGCGTTCAACGCAATAGATTCCAATTGACTCGTTCAACGTGAATCCACAAGGTGGCACGCTCACATCTGTTCGGTTGATTTTTTCGCTACGCGTTTTTTAAAAGGAACCTTCATCATCAGTGTTGTGTACACAGTGGAGAACTATGTTTTTCGTTGGAATATAGCCACACTGATCGTGGATAGAGCTGAGTACGATCGTGTGAATGACACAGGAGCAGTTGTGGATGAAAAATGACTGGTTTTTGTCATTCACACGTAAGCCCACTCCATCATCAGCAAATGACACGTTTTCCACTGTGTCATTCACACCGAGGAAAGCTCTGATATGTGATGTGCAGTGACGGCAGGCAGGTATAGCTCCGCCCTTCGACATCCTTGAAGGGATACAGACTTCGAATAGGGTGACCGCGATAGGTCGAGTCGTCAGTTTCCGCCTCGCGCTACCTTCTTAATACGGTTCGTCAATTCAGTGACGTCGTTATAGACCTCGCGACGCTGTTTCATTTGTTCCAGGATCTTCTTATTTGCATGCATGACCGTCGAATGGTCACGGTCGAATGATTGACCGATCTTTGGCAAAGACAATTCGGTGAGCTCGCGACAGAGATACATAGCGATCTGACGTGCCTCGACAATCGCGCGACTGCGATCAGTTGAACACAGCTGGTCGATAGTGACGTTGAAATACTTTGCACACTGACCCATGATCAGCGGAATAGTAATTTCAGTGTCGTCGGGGTCAGAGATGTAGTCCTTCAAGGTCATCTCTGCCAACGCCAGGTCAATCTTCTCGTGGTAAAGGTTCGCATACGCGACTACGCGAAGGATGGCACCTTCGAGCTCACGAATATTCGACGAAATACGTTCAGCAATATACGTGAAGATTTCAGGGTCAATATCCAGATTTTCGTCTGCGGTCTTCTTCTGCAAGATCGCAATACGCGTTTCCAGATCTGGTGGCTGAACATCAACCAGCAGACCCGATCCGAAGCGTGACCTCAAACGTTCCTCAATGCCTTCGAGGTGCTTGGGCTGAACGTCCGAGGTAATGACGATCTGCTTATTGGCCTGATAGAGAGCATTAAACGTATGGAAGAAACCTTCCATCGTCTGCTCCTTCTTAGAAAGGAACTGAATGTCGTCGATTAATAGCAGGTCGAGTTCACGGTATCGACGGTGGAATTCTTCAACGGCCGAGTTATTGGGGTTGTTGACACGAATTGCATTGATGAATTCGTTGGTGAATTCCTCGGATGATACGTAGCGGACCTTCTGGTTTGGGTAGAGCGACAGCGTGTAGTGGCCGATTGCTTGCAGAAGGTGTGTTTTGCCCAGTCCGGATTCGCCGTAGATAAACAGCGGGTTGAAGTCAGTTCCCGGAGATTCCGAAACGGCGACAGCTGCCGCGTGAGCGAAGCGGTTCGACGGACCAATAACGAAGGTATCGAATGTGTGTTTTGGATTCAGCCTGGTTGACGAGGTATCGAGTGCGCGATCGGTTGATTGAGGCGCAACGTATGAGAATCGCTTGGGATCGTGCTCTTCAAACGAAGAATCTGGGAAGTCATTGATGGCTTCAACGCCGTCGAGCTGTCGAAGTCGTTCTTCTGCCGACGGGTACGAAAAGCTCTGTGCATAGGTGGGTGTATCGCCGGTCTGGTGGTGCCCCGCGCTGGGTACCTCATTGGTAGTTGGTTGATTATCTTCGGTTGACGAGGCCACCTCTACGTTCTTCGCCTGATGCTCTTTTTCGTCGGCGGTTTCTGGCAGTTCCATGTCCGGGTCAACGGTGATGGCGATCCTGGTGCGTTTTCCAAAGGTCTGGGACAGAGCATCCGTCACGCTTGACGATGAGCGTTCAATCCAGTTCTTCGTGAAGTCATTGGGAACGGACAGAAGAATTGTGCCTTCGATATTGCCCAAAGGACGTGTGGATTGAAGAAATCCCATGCCTGCGGGACCAAGACCTGTCTGAGCAAGTAACTCCAATGCTTGTGTCCAAGCAGCATTCAACGATGGAGTTTCCACAATCGATCCTTTAAATAGTGCGAAGTTGCGTGAGGTCTATCACCGAATTATGCCCCTCATTGAGCAGTGGTGACGTCGCTACTCTACTTGTCTTGTGAATAATTCACAGCCTGTGGATGAAGTTGTGGATAAGAATCTTTAAATCACATATTTGTAGTTACAAAAGTGTCAGCGCGTAGTTCCGCCAAAGAATCGACGTTCACGCTAACGAAAAGAAATTCATGTGATTTTCATTTGTGGAAAAGTTATCCCCAAGGTATTCCACAGTTGTGGATACGGGGACTTCGTCACAGACGGCGCTATCACATTGACTGATAAAACCTGAACTTCTAACCTGGATATCTGTCTGTGCCCACGCAAAAGGGCGCGCAAGAGGTTCCTGCGCACAACGAGTGCGGTGGAACCTGAACCAATACAACCGACAAGTTGAGTGCCAGCGGTGCTGGTGCTCGCCGCCAAGGAGAACAGCTGTGACCACCAAGCGGACTTTCCAGCCCAATAACCGCCGTCGTGCCAAGACGCACGGTTTCCGTCTGCGCATGAGCACCCGCGCCGGCCGCGCCATTCTGGCATCGCGTCGCCGCAAGGGTCGCGCAAAGCTGTCTGCCTGAGACTGCACTGGTGTTGCCTCGCGCACACCGGATGGTCGATCCAGGCGATTTCCGCTCAACCTTTCGACAGGGTAAACGGGCCGGAGATCGAGTCCTGATTGTCCACGCTCGAACCGACGAGGGTCAGTTGAACTCCCTCGTCGGTTTCGTCGTACCCAAAAAGGAAATCAAACTGGCCACGGGACGCAACCGTGTGAAACGACAGCTCCGGCACCTCATGCGCGATCGGCTCGACACTCTGCCCGACGGTTCACGCATCGTCGTTCGAGCAAGCTCCCAGGCCCTCGGCTGTACATCAGACGAGCTCGCTACACACTTAGACTCGGCTCTTCACCGCGCCTGGAAGAAGTGGGACGCTCGATGAGTGCGCGGCCTCGTGAACTAGTAAGGCGAATCTTCACCTACCCGATTCGTTTCTACCAGCGGTATATTTCGCTCAGAATCGCACCACGATGCCGATATGCACCCACCTGCTCGGCATATGCGCTCCAAGCCATCGAAATCCACGGAGTTGTCAAAGGCATCATCCTTGGCACCTGGCGACTCCTTCGATGCAACCCTTGGAGCCACGGCGGAGTCGACTACGTCCCCGAAGTTGGACGCTGGAAACCAGAGCCATGGGTACCACCAGAAGATTGGGCCGGTAACGCAACCGACATCGTGCAACCCGCCCCCATGGGTATGAGCGACGAATACGCTTCGTTCACTACCCCCCAGAATTTCCCGGCATCCGCCGGACGACCGAAGGACGCTTTCAGCGTCCGCACTTCTTGAAGGAGCGCGCATGTTTGACAAGATCCTTCACCCCTTCGCCATAGCGGTGGCGTGGGTATGGGTGAAGATCCACGATTTCCTTGAGCTGATCGGATTCTCATCCGGTTCGGGTGCAGCCTGGGTGATTTCAATCGTCCTGCTGACCCTGATCGTTCGTATCCTGATCGTGCCGCTGTTCCTCAAGCAGATTAAGAGCTCGCGCGCCATGCAGGCTGTCCAGCCTGAAATGCAGCGCATCCAAGCCAAGTACAAGGGCAAGACCGACCAGCTGTCACGTCAGAAGCAGGCCGAAGAAACCCAGGCTCTCTACAAGAAGTACAAGGTCAGCCCCTTTGCTTCCTGTCTGCCACTGCTGGTCCAGATGCCGATCCTGTTCGCCATGTACCGCGCCATCTACGCGGTCAAGGACCTAGCAGCCGGCACCTACAAGTACGCCAACATCGAAACCGACCACCTCGGTCCGATCACCCAGGCAGTTGCATCCGACATCAACGGCTCGACCGTTTTCGGTGTCCCGCTGTCGCACACCATTACTTCCGGTGATGGCACTGTTGCCGTCGCCGTCTTCGTCATCGCGATCATCGTGATGGTTGGCCTGCAGTTCTACTCCATGCGCATGTCCATGGTTCGCAACATGCCGCCGGCAATGGATCCGAACAACCCGATGGTTCAGTCGCAGAAGTCCATGCTCTACGTCATGCCACTGATGTTCGTGTTCTCTGGCGCCTTCTTCCAAATGGGCGTTCTGGTCTACATGCTGACCGGTTCCTTCTGGGCACTCGGTCAGTCCTTCTGGACGATCAAGGTCATGCCGACCCCCGGCTCACCGGCCTACAAGGAGCTCGTCGCACACCGCGAAGCACGCTACGCCGAATGGGCAAAGCCCTTCTTCGCTTCCTACGACGAAGCACGCTCTGCCCTGCCCGCAACAGCTGACAACGCCGAGGTTATCGCTCTGAATGAGAAGACCTTCGCTGAAGCAGCTTCGAAGGCCAAGGCTCAGAAGGTCGCCACCGACTTCCCCGAAACCATGAGCGCCGGCGAAAAGGTCTCTGTCCTGCGCAACCTGTCCATGCAGGAATGGACCACGCTCCCCGACGAAATGTGGATGCGTAGTGTCAAGGATGCAGCCTCTAAGGCCAATGAACGTCGCGCCCAGCAGGAAAAGCGCGAGCAGGCTAAGAAGATGTCCCGCGAACAGCGCAAGGCACAGTCTGAACGCAATCGTGCTCGCGAAGAGCGCAAAGCCGCTGTCTCCGACACTTCCGGCCTGTCAGCCGATGAGCTCGAGCGCCGTCGTCAAGAGCGTCGCAAGGCCCGCCGCCAGTCCAATAAGAAGAAGCGCTAAGGGATACGAGGCCTGGCCCGTTTACAGATACCCAGTTTTGTCCGGGTGGCCGACCTCGTGAATAGCGCATTGCACTCAAGCTGAAAAATTAAGGGAGAACCACATGAGTGAGAAGACCAAGTCCACGATTGAGCGCCTCGAAGAAGAGGGCGAACTCGCAGCCGACTACCTGGAAGAGCTGCTGGATATCGCTGACCTTGATGGCGACATTGAGATCGATGTTGAGAATGATCGCGCAAGCGTCGAGATCATCTCCGAAGAGTCCGCTACACTCGAACGCCTAGTTGGTGAAGACGGCGAGGTCCTCGACGCACTTCAGGAACTGACCCGTCTGGCAGTTCAGACCGAAACCGGTGAACGTTCGCGCCTGATGCTCGACATTGCTGGCTTCCGCGCCGACCGCAAGGCCGAACTGCAGGATATCGCGATGGAAGCAATCGCACGTCTGCGCGCCACCGGCGTCGCTCAGAAGCTTGATCCGATGAACCCCTTCGAGCGCAAGGTCTGCCACGACGTTGTCGCCACCGAGGGCCTGCGTTCCGAGTCCGAGGGTTCCGAACCCCACCGTTGTGTTGTCATCCTTCCCGCCGATGAATCCGACGAGATTGAAGAGAGCGACGCCGAGTGAGCGAACTCGACATTTCAGCTGATCAGGGCGAGTTTCATGACCCGCTGAAGCGCAAGGTTGGCGATCCGTTTATCCCGGAACAGCCCACCGATGAGGTACGCGAATTCTTCGGACCGGCTTTTTCTGACGTCGAAGAATACGTCCACATGCTCGAAGAAGAAGGCGAAATTCGAGGACTTGTCGGTCCGCGTGAGATGCCTCGACTCTGGTCGCGCCACGCTGTCAATGCAGCAGCTGTTCTCGACTTCCTTCCCCGCTCGGGGCAGATTCTCGACATCGGTTCGGGCGCGGGACTTCCCGGTATCATCATCGCGATCTGCCGTCCTGAATTGGATGTCCACCTTGCTGAACCCATGCAACGTCGTTGCGAGTGGTTGAGCGATGTCATTGACCACCTAGCATTGGACAATGTCACTCTGCACCAGGTGCGTGCCGAAGAACTGCGTGGCAAAGGCCAGGCTGACGTGATCACCGCACGCGCGGTCGCCAATATGTCGAAACTGATCCGCATGACAACGAAGCTCATTGCTCCGGGTGGATCACTGGTCGCTTTGAAGGGGCGCCGTGCACCCATCGAAATTGATGAGGCAGCCAAGGAATTGAAGAGCCATCATCTGCGCGCTCAAATCCACGAGGTTCCTTCCATCATGGAAGAAGAATCTACATACGTGGTTGTCTGCAAGCGTCAGAAGTAGGCTCTGGGTGTGCCACCGTCGTTAACGCTGTGAGGCTTTGGCTCTCGACACATGGGCTGTGGCGCCTAGCGTCTGTCGTTCAATTTACCTATGGTCGCCCGTAGACTTTCATAGGGTGTTCGCCTAGAACTCGTTCTAGGGCACGCATCCGTTGATAGCAGTTTCAAGAGAGGATCTCAGATGAGTTCAGGTAAGCGGAGTGATACTCCCCTGCTTTCTCAGATCGAACAGAATATGCACGATCGTAAGATCCTGGATGCTGCTACCTTCGGTCGCCCCTCGAAGACTCGCGTCATCGCTGTCGCTAATCAAAAGGGTGGCGTTGGAAAGACAACATCTGCCGTTAACATTGCTGCCAGTCTTGCATTGGGTGGCCTGTCGGTTGTCGTCATCGATGCCGATGCTCAGGGCAATGCATCAAGTGCGCTCGGCATTGAACACCCCGCAGGAACACCGTCTACGTACGACGTTCTGATTGGTGGCACTCCCCTGGCCGAGGTCCTTCAGCCATGCCCTGATATTGAAGGGCTTTTAGTGTGCCCGGCGACGATTGATTTGTCAGGTGCAGAGATCGAACTGGTTGATTTACCGTCCCGCGAATTTCGCCTAGCCGACGCGGTTAAGCATTTCCTTGCAACGTCGCGCGATGTTGATGTCGTCTTGATCGACTGTCCCCCGTCGCTCGGTCTTGTCACCCTGAATGTCATGGTTGCCGCCCACGAGGTCATGATTCCGATTCAGACCGAGTATTACGCTCTTGAAGGACTCTCACAACTCTGGACCACCATCGACCGCATTGCCTCTGACCTGAATCCGAAGCTCCACGTTTCCACGATGCTTCTGACAATGATGGATAAGCGAACGCGACTCAGCGAAGAGGTTGAAGCTGAGGTTCGTACCCACTTCCCCGCTTTGACGTTGCAGACGGTTATCCCCCGCTCCGTTCGTATTTCCGAGGCTCCTTCATACGGTCAGACCGTCGTTACCTACGACCCGCGTAACACCGGTGCACTTGCGTATCGCAAGGCCGCTTTGGAGCTCAGTTTGCGTCTTGCTCAGCAGAGCTAACCGGGGTTTTTTGGGGTAGTTTTTTGTTTACCTGCTCCATTTCGACGTGGTCAAATAGCCTTTGACCTGCGATAATAATAGTTGTTCTATGTGTGCCGGATGTTGGCCTTAGAGGTTGTTTCACGCGAAACAATCACGTTGCAATGTGCATCGTTGTGCACTTCTGGATGCCTCTGCTTCCAATGTTTCACGTGAAACAATGGCGATGATTACCTGTTCTCTGCGTGTACGAAGAACGCATTCATATCTAACAATTGCTCACTGAAGATTTCTACAACCCCGTGCTACGAGATATGCGCATCGATGTTTCACGTGAAACAATGAAACATAAACTCGTCACGGAGGTTAATGATGGCAGATAAGAAGTCGACCACAGGTGGCCGTCACTCAGCATTGGGTAAGGGGCTCGGTGCTTTGATTCCAAATCAGATTGATACTCAATCGACCGAGTCGTCATCCCCCAGTGTTCCATCAAATCCTCTCGATGTGTTCTTCCCCGCCCGTCCGGCTGGTCAAGCTCCTTCAGCGTCACGTAAACGCGGAGGTTCAGCAGCGTCTCTTCTGAATCCGAAGACAACAAAGTCTGCTTCAAAGACGACGAAAAAAGCGTCTTCACGGACTAAAAAGGTGGAGGCGTCCACGTCTGTTTCGCCAGCAGAAAGCCTTGAGGAAAACGTAAAAACGCGTTCGAGTGCCACGAAAGCGCGTTCAACTCAGTCGAAATCGGAGCCGCGTAGACTGTCCCCCATTGCCGATGCTTTCGATAAACACAGTGCTCAGGAATCGAATCGGCAGCTGGATCAGCATGATTTGTCGTCTGATGAAGCGAATGTTTCACGTGAAACATTGGATAACCTCGTTCCGGTTCCAGGTGCAACATTCGCCGAAATTCCGCACGATCTAATCGTTCCGAATACCAGGCAACCTCGTGAAGTTTTCGATGAAGATGATCTTGCCGAACTTCGCGACTCGATTCGTGAGGTCGGTGTTCTTCAGCCGATCGTTGTGCGTCCGATTAACTTTGACGCTCCGATGACTGAGCGAATGCAGGAGTTTCTTGCAGAGAAGCCGAATGCTCGTTTCGAACTCATCATGGGTGAAAGGCGTCTTCGTGCGTCCGAGCTAGCTGGTCTTGAGGCAGTTCCTGCAATTATTCGCCAGACGGAAGACTCCGATCTTCTGCGCGATGCGCTCTTGGAAAACCTTCATCGTGCGCAGTTGAACCCGCTGGAAGAAGCATCTGCATACCAGCAGCTGATGGCCGACTTCGGCACAACTCAGGAAGAGCTTTCGAAGAGAATCGCACGGTCTCGCCCGCAAATTGCGAACACAATGCGACTGTTGAAACTACCCCCATCGGTTCAAAGCAAGGTTGCCGCGCAGACTATTTCTGCTGGTCATGCGCGTGCATTGCTCGCATTGAATAGCCCTGAAGAGATGGAATCTCTTGCTCAACGTATTATTGCTGAGGGCCTTTCGGTGCGCACAACTGAAGAATTGATTCGCTTGGGACGGGTAAAAGCTCAGACCGGTCCTACGCGCAGGCGCGAAAAGATTGTGTCTGCTCTTGGGCAGGCGGTGATTAGCTCTTTGTCAGATGTCTATGAGACTCGGGTGACGATCACGGAAGGCGTTCGTAAAGGCAAGATCGTGATTGAGTTTGCTGGAGAAGAAGATCTCCAACGTATCGCGGACCTGATCGCGGAACAGAAGCGGTAACGTTTCTGGCCTTGTCCTGCTTGGAATACGCCCTCTTCGGGTCGTCGTTGCCTGGATCGGTAGTGCGCACCATTCCATAAAGTATGCATAATCGCCTCCTCTCAAACCCTGTAATGAGCCGTGCTTTCGGTTCAATTGCGCGGTTTCTGACGGGTGTTCACTATGTGGCGTGTCTTTCGACACGAAAGTGGTTAAACGGAAGTCAATCGGAAACAATGGAGACACCATCACGAGCACTAGGGGGTCGCATGTCGCAACAGCAGACACCACATGTCGCCCTATTTGACGTTGGTGGAGTACTGGTTGAATCTCATCCCGAGCCTCAGCGTGTGGCCGAGATCCTCGGACAGACCGACGATGCTTTCGTTTCCCTTGTTGACCAAGCAATGTGGGCACACCGTGCCAGCTATGACGAGGGGTGTTCGGATCGTGAATTCTGGGATCGCGTAGCAGGCGACTGCGGTGCACCACGGATCACCGATGATCAGATTGCTCAGTTGGTTGCGTACGATTCGATTCGAATGCATGACGCCGTCGAACCGGCCGTTCAGATTATTCGTGAACTGGAAGAAAACGGCATCGTCCTAGGCATTCTTTCAAACGCGCCTTTCGCTATTGCTGAAGAAATCCGCGTCACTGCATGGGCACAGCACTTTGATGACTTCGTATTCTCTTGCGAGGTTGGTTCCGCGAAGCCTCATCGCTCGATCTACCGTGAAGCTATCGAACGTTTTGACGTGGACGCTGAAGATGCTGTTTTCATCGACGACCGCAAGAAGAATGTTCGTGCCGCGGAGCTTCTGGGAATGAAGGGCCTGCTCTGGGAAAATGCATCCCAGGCGCGTGCGGATCTTCATGCTCTGGGGATGCTGAAGTAATCTTCAATTTGTTGCGAAATTCCAATGCTTAGCGTCGGTTGAATCGAACTTTTCCCAATTCTTCACGAGCATTTCTGTTGATGAGCACGTCATTGTTTCACGTGAAACATCATCACATACTCCAGTGGCCGGACCGCACATTGCGATGTGCAATCCGGCCACTGTTTTAAGTGAAACCCTATTCGGTCTGGCCGGCCTCGTCGTCATAGGAAGCGGAAGGGTCGACCTTGTCTTCGATGATCCGAACGTGACGGTCAGCGGCAACGAACTCAACGATGCGCGTGCACAGTTCAGCGAAGGAACCGTCAGCGTCGGCGGCCTGGGGGAGTAGCGACGTATCCGTCATACCCGGCGTGACATTAGCATCGATGAACCAGCAGGTACCTTCGTCATCGACAACGAAGTCGATACGTGACAGGTCGCGTAGACCGAGGATCGTGTGTGCCTCGACGGCTGCTTGGCGTAGAACATCGAGCTGTTCCTCGGTGAAGCGGGCGGGCACAAAGTACTCGGTTTCGTCCGTTGTGTAACGCGCTGCGTAGTCGTAGCGACCACCATCGGTCGAAATCTCAACCGGAGGGAGAGCCACCGGACCGTTTTCCAGATCGACAACGGAAACTGCGATGTCACGGCCCTTGATGAGTTCCTCGACCATGATGTGCTCACCGTAGGCGAAGGCATCGACCATCGCGCTACGGAGTTCGCCAGGGTCATGAACTGCGGAGAGGCCAAGAGCAGAACCGCCGTCGGTCGGCTTGATGATGACGGGGAACTGAGTCTGTGACTCGATAGCATCGAGAACCTGGGAGGCGCCGATTTGGCGGAAGAGGATCTGGGGAAGTGAAACCCAGCCGGGTGTTACCAAGCCAGCCGAACCGAGCAAGGACTTAGCTGTCGGCTTATTCGATGCGAGCATTGCCTGCACGGATGAGGAGCCGACAAAGGGGATGCCGATTGCCTCGAGCAAAGTCTGTAAAGAACCGTCTTCGCCGATGGAGCCGTGGACGACGGGCCAGATGACGTCGGGTGCGAACTCGTCAATGATGCTGGTCAGCTGGTGATCAACGTCGGCAACGTGCACGGTATAGCCGGCCTGGGTGAGGATGTTTGCGACTCGGCGTCCGGAGCGAACCGAGACGTCGCGCTCGTGTGTGAGGCCGCCAGCAATGATGAGGACCTTTAATGCCACGGGATTACTCCTTAGTAATAGTGGTATGCCGATGTGTGGATGCGCGACGATGCGCCGAAGTATTTATGCAGATCAAAGTGCGTTTGGTGCGGGTGCTACGCCTGGGCCAACGTCATCGATGTTCCGACGGTGGAAGCCGGCACCGAACATGTCGACCAGTTCCTTCTCTGCGTTCACGACGGTGGCAAGTCGCCTGACGCCCTCGCGAATACGCTCGGGAGTCGGGTAGCAGAAGGAGAGGCGCATGTGGTCGGCGCCTTCGCCGTTGTAGTAGAACGCGGTGCCGGACACGTAGGCAACCTGGGCGCGAACTGCGCGAGGGAGCATGGACTTAGCGTCGAGACCCTCGGGGAGTGTGACCCATGTGTAGAAGCCACCGTCGGGATGGGTCCACTCGCAGTCTGGCATGAATTCCTCGAGGGCATCCATCATGGTCTGGCAACGTTCGGCGTACATGGCGCGGAACGTCTTGACCTGCGAATACCAGTCATAGCTGGACAGGTAGTCGGCGATAGCCATCTGGCCGATCATCGAGGGGGAGAGGATTGCGGATTCGGATGCGAGAACCAGCTTGTCGCGGATGGCGTGTGGCGCGTAGGCCCACCCGATGCGGAAGCCCGGGGCGAACATCTTCGAGAAGGAGCCGAGGTAGACGACGCCTTCGGGGGAGAAGCTCTTCAGTGCCGGCATGGGGTCGGAGTGGAAGCCGAGCAGACCGTAGGGGTTGTCTTCCATGATGAGGACGCCTTCGCGCATGCAGATTTCGGTGATCTGCGGGCGACGTTCCAGCGACAGGGTGACACCCATCGGGTTGTGGAAGTTCGGGATGGTGTAGAGCATCTTGATGGTGCGACCCGATGCGCGGACCTCGCGGATGACGCGTTCTAGTTCGGTCGGGATGATGCCCTTGTCGTCCATGGGGACGTGCGCGATATCGGCCTGACGGGCACGGAACACGCCAAGTGCACCAACGTACGATGGTGCTTCACACAGAATGACGTCGCCCGGATCGATGAAGAGTTCAGTCATCAGGTCGAGAGCCTGTTGCGACCCGGTGGTGATGACAACGTCGTCGGGATCAGCGCCGACGATTCCGTCGTAGCTCATGACTTCGGTGATGCGCTCGCGCAGAACTTCCCAGCCTTGACCCGAGCCGTACTGCATAGCCTGGGCACCGTGCGCTGAGATCAGGCGCTTCGCTGATTCAGCGAGCTGGTCGAGGGGGAGGTCCTTCAGGTTCGGCATGCCACCGGCAAGGGAGACAACTTCGGGTCGTGAGACGACGGAGAACAGTGCGCGAATCTCGGAAGCTCGCAGGTTGTGAGCTCGCTCTGCGTAGGCGTTAAACCACGGGTCGAGTCGGTTTCCCTGCTGATTGCTGTCCGGATTCTGCGCTTGCGTGCTCACTGGACCTTCCTTCTCTTGGTTTGGTTGCTCATCGCGTGGATGCGGTGAGCCAGCGTTGTATGGTCGTGACCGAGGCAACACTGGTTCTTAGTCTGCCACTATTGAGTGCCACATAGTGAATAGGGCGGGCGGTTATGGACAAACGGGGGAGTGAAGCGTCGCTTAGAAGCTAAGCGCCACGAGTACCAAGGGTAATCATCAAGGATGAGGGGTACGAGGCCGCGTCCACCAATGAGGCGCACAGCTTCAGCAGGCGCGGGCAGCCTCGTTCTTCTTTTCTGCTGAAGGTGAGCACGACGAAGCGGATTTCATAACGAAATGATTCCGACGAAGAACAACACGACAAGTGGATGACAGAACGCAAACGTTTGCGCTAGGATCATTTCATCCAGCGTTAAACGTGGGCATCGTCGCCCATAAATACGCTCTTAACCCCTCAACCTCTTTACCAAGGTGGTTCCATGAGCATCGCAGTCATCGGTTCGAACAACACTGATCTGATCACGTACATCACCCGCATGCCCGTCGAAGGCGAAACCATCGAAGCCCTCGACTTCGAGATCGGGTTCGGCGGAAAAGGATCAAACCAAGCAATCGCAGCCGCAAAACTCGGCACCAAAGTCACGATGGTGACCTGCGTTGGTGACGATGCGTTCGGTGAGACCTACCTGCAGAACTACCGAAACAACGACATCGACACCTCGTTTGTGAAGCAGGTTCACGGAACATCCGGCGTTGCCCCGATCTTCGTTGACCAGGAATCACATAACTCCATCATCATCGTCAAGGGTGCGAACAAAGGTCTGACCCCGGAGGACCTTGAAGAGGCCGCCGACGCGATCAGTGAATGCTCACTGATTGTTCTTCAGCTGGAAATCGCGTTCGAAACCGTGAAGGCTGCAATCGCTCTGGGTAACCGTCTGGGTATTCCGGTTCTTCTTAACCCCGCGCCCGCAACGAAGGAACTCGACTTGGCGCTCGCGGCGAAGTGCCAGTACGTCATGCCCAACGAGACAGAGCTCGAGCTACTGACCGGACTGCCGACGTCCACCGACGATGAGGTTCGTGTTGCAGCGCAAGTCCTTTTGGATGCCGGATGCACAAACGTCATCGTCACGCTCGGGTCTCGAGGAGTCTGGTGGCTCTCCGCTGACGGGGGAGACGTTCGCTTGGAGCAATTCCCGGCGAAGGCGATTGACACAACCGGCGCGGGCGATGCCTTCATTGGGTGTTTCTCGCACTGTTTGTCTGAGGGGCTCAACGAAGCCGAAGCTCTGGAACTGGCAAACGCATACGCGGCACTGTCGGTGACGGGTCGCGGTACTCAGAAATCCTACCGTGATGCGCAAGAGTTCTCTGCCTGGCTTTCCGAGGTCGGATCTAACCTGGCAACATCGCGGGTATTTGGGCTTTGATAACGATTGCACAACATCATGCGAAGAAGGTTGCTTCGTGTGTGCTGTGCAATATACCATCGAGCATGTTCGTACGAACGATCAGATGGATAGCTGTCTATTTGGTCGATCATTCGCGCATGACATACCGCTAATGATGGCGGTGTGATGCAACGAAATGATCCACGCACCTCGTGTGCAACGATCCTCATCAATGTGGATGTGAATCTCAAGGAGTCAACATGAAGTCTCGTATTGTAGCCGCTAGTGCAATCGTTCTCACTTCAGCACTTGCACTTGCAGCGTGCTCCGGTGGTGCGGGTGATACTGCAGCCTCCGGCGCAGCAAGCGGATCGGGTGACGGCGACTACACGATCGCCATCGTTCCTAAGGACGCCACCAACCCGTGGTTCGTCCGTATGGAGACCGGCGTTCAGAAGTACGCAGCCGACACAGGCATGAACGTGTTCCAGAAGGGCCCATCGGAAACTGACGCCACGATGCAGGCGCAGGTCATCCAGGACCTCATTGCGCAGGGCGTTGACGCAATCGGCGTCGTTCCGGTTGATCCGGGCGCAATTGAGCCCGCCCTCAAGGAAGCAAGGGATGCAGGCATCGTTGTTGTGACACACGAAGGTGCGTCGCAGGAAAACACGATGTACGACATCGAAGCCTTCAACAACGCCAAGTACGGCGCATTCATCATGGACAACCTTGCACAAGCCATGGGTGAAGAAGGCACCTACACCACGATGGTCGGCCACGTGACGAACGCTTCCCACAACGAATGGGCTGACGGTGCAGTTGCACGTCAGAAGGAGGCCTACCCGAACATGACCCTGCTCGAGGCAGAACCTCGTGTTGAGTCTCAAGACAACGGCGAAACCGCCTACCAGGTCGCCAAGGAAGTTCTCAAGAAGTACCCCGAGATTAAGGGCATCCTGGGCACCTCCTCGTTCGACGCTCCCGGCGTTGCACGTGCAATTGACGAACTTGGCCTGAAGGACAAGGTCTTCACCGCAGGTACCGGCATGCCGGCAGCCAACAAGGAAATCCTCGATAAGGGCCTCGTTGCAGCACTGACCCTGTGGGATCCGGCAGATGCTGGCTACGCAATGGCAGCACTCGCCACCAAGATCCTGAACGGTGAAAAGATCACTGACGGTGTCAATCTGGGCGTCAAGGGCTATGAAGAGATGCACTTCTCCGAGGGTTCCGACAAGGTTCTGGAAGGCAACGGCTGGATCCAGATCACCAAGGACAATGTCGATAGCTTCGGCTTCTGATAGCTCCTCAGCATCGGTGCTGGGCAAAGATGCCCAGCACCGATGCTGTTGAAGCACTGAAATCGCGATCGCGTATCTCTATGCGCTAAATGCGGGCTGGAAGGAATCGATTTATGACAACGCCGCTTATTTCAGTGAAGAACATCAACAAGTCTTTTGCTGGTGTGCACGCTCTTCACGACATCAATCTTGACATCGCTCCCGGTGAAATCCACTGTCTTGCCGGCGAGAATGGCTGCGGAAAATCAACGCTTATTAAAGTTATTTCTGGTGTCCACGAGCCCGACTCGGGAACCATCGAAATTAACGGAAAATCTTGGACCAAGATGACGCCGCTCGAAGCGATCGACGCGGGCGTCCAGGTTATCTATCAGGACTTCTCCGTCTTCCCGAACCTGTCGGTTATGGAAAACCTTGCTATGACGACGGAGGTCGCAGCCGGACGAAAGCTCGTTAATTGGAAGCGATTGAGGAAGATCGCTGAAGAAGCAGTTGCCAAGATCGGTTTCAATGTCGACCTTGATGCGCGCGTCGGCGACCTTTCGGTTGCTGACAAGCAGCTGGTCGCCATCTGCCGTGCACTCATGTCAGACGCCAAGCTCATCATCATGGATGAGCCCACAACGGCACTGACGAAGAACGAGGTCAACGCCCTCTTCAAGATCATCTCCGATCTGAAAGCACGCGGTATTGCGATCCTCTTCGTTTCGCACAAGCTCGAAGAAGTTTTCGAAATCTCCGAACGCTTCACGATCCTGCGCTCCGGAGAAAAGGTCATCACCTGCGACTCATCCGAACTCGACCGTCACAAGTTCGCTAAGTACATGACGGGCAAGGAATTCGACGAAACTCGCTTCGAAGCATCAACCCTGACCGAAAACCCCGTCCTTGAGGTCAAGGATCTGGGCTCAGAAGGGGCTTTCGAAGGCGTGAACTTCTCGCTCCACGGTGGCGAAATCCTGGGTATTACGGGTCTGCTCGGCTCTGGCCGTACCGAACTCGCTCTTGCACTGTTCGGCGCCCTGCCCACGAATGCCGGATCGATCGCCATCAACGGCAAGACCGTCACCCTGAAGTCCATCCAAGACGCGATTGATGCTGGTATCGCACTGGTCCCCGAAGACCGACTGACAGAAGGTCTCTTCCTGTCACGCTCCATCGGCGAAAACATTGTCATCTCAGAAATGGACGAATTCGCTGGCGCACTCGGTGTTCTCGATAAGAAGCGCATCGCCGAAGAAGAGAAGCGTTGGGTCAAAGACCTCGAGGTCGCGACCCCCGATCCTGACAACGCGGTCTCCACTCTCTCCGGTGGTAATCAGCAGAAGGTCGTTCTTGCCAAGTGGCTTGCAACGAAACCGGATGTCCTGATCCTCAACGGTCCGACGGTCGGCGTTGATATCGGTTCCAAGTACACGATTCACTCCATCCTTCAGCGCCTCGCACGCGAAGGCATGGCCATCGTCATCATCTCTGACGACATCGCGGAAGTTCTGACGAACTGCTCGAAGGTCCTCATCATGCGTGCTGGCCGAATCCGTGAATCGATCGACCCCGCCCAGACATCCGAAGCCGAACTCGGTGAACTGATGTCGCGTGACGTTGCTACTCAAGGAGCGTGATGAACATGACGTCTCTTAAAACAAAGATCCTGCGAGCCAACGAATTCTGGGTTTTCCTGGTTATCGTTGCCCTCGCACTCGTCATCCAGGCACGAAGCGGTCAGTTCTTCACGGCAAACAACCTTGTTGACCTGGCAAACGCAATGGTCGTCCCCGGACTCTTCGCCGTCGCCGCCCACCTTGTTCTGGTTTCTGGTGGCATCGACGTGTCCTTCCCGGCACTCGCATCGCTTGCCGTTTACGCAACTACGCGTTTCCTTGTCGATCAGGGATTCAACGGACCGGTCATCGTCCCCTTCCTGATGGCAATGCTCCTTGGTGCACTGCTTGGTGCCTTCAACGGTATCTTCACCTCGTGGCTGACCGTTCCCACGCTGATCATCACGCTCGGCACCTCGAACGTCTTCTCCGGTGTCATGCAGGGCGCACTGAACTCGGTGCAGATCCCGAACATTCCCGAATCCATGAAGACCTTCGGCGCTAGCTCACTGTTTACGGTGACGAACACGCAATCCGGACTCCAGTCCGCGATGCCGACCAGCTTCCTCATCTTCGTGGTTGTCCTGGCCATTGCCTACTTCATCACCCGATACACGATGTTCGGTCGTGGCATCTTCGCCATCGGTGGCGATGAATCCGCAGCAGAACGAGCAGGCTTCAAGGTCCGTCGCACCAAGTTCTGGCTCTACGTCATCGTTGGTGTCATCGCCGCACTCGCGGGCATGGTTCGTACGACTTCCATGGGTCAGATGCACCCGACCAACCTGCTTGGTATGGAAATGATGGTCATCGCGGCCGTCGTCCTTGGTGGAACCGCCATTACCGGTGGTACCGGCTCCCTGACCGGTGTCGTGCTTGGCACCCTGCTGATCGTCATCGTTCAGAACTCCATGATTCTGACCGGTATTCCCACCTTCTGGCAGGGCTTCGCGCTCGGCCTGCTGATCATCGTTGGTACCGGCGTTTCAGCAATCCAGGTTGCTCGTAGCCGCAAGCAACGAGCCTCGATTCTGTGAAAGGAGAGCGTGAAATGACTACTGAATCCGTAAAGAAGCGTTCTTTCGCACTCCCGTCCTTCATGACGAAGGATGCCTACATGACGAGGCTCGTCATCGTCTTCGCTCTGCTCCTCATCTTCTTCGCCGTGATTCGCCCGGGCCCCTTCTTCGCCCTGCGTACCTGGCAGTCGATGGCAATCCAGTTCCCTGAATTCGGTCTGATGGCTCTGGGCGTCATGCTGACCATGTTCACCGCAGGCATCGACCTCTCGGTCGTGGCAATCGCAAACGTGACATCGATTAGCGCAGCCCTTGTCCTGCGAGCAATGCTCACCGGCGATGGTGGTGGCCAAGCAGGTCTCGCCGTCGTGATCGCACTGGTTATCGCACTGCTTGTTGGCACAATTTGCGGTGCCATCAACGGCATGCTCGTCTCCATGCTGAAGATTCCACCAATCCTCGCAACACTGGGCACACTCGAACTCTTCGGTGGTGTCGCCATCATCCTGACTGAAGGTAAGCCCGTTTCAGGTGTGCCCGACGCATTCGGTTCGGTATTCGCAGCCCATCTGGGCGGTCTTGTCCCCATGCCGCTTGTCATCTTCATCATCTGCTGCGTCATCGTCGGCCTGATCCTTACCCTGACCGGCTTTGGCACCAAGATCCTGATGATCGGCACGAACGAAACCGCGGCACGTTTTGCCGGTCTGAAGATCACCAGCTTGCTGATGCGCACCTACATCCTGTCGGGCATCATGGCAGCCGTCGCAGGCATTGTCATGCTGGCGAACTACAACTCCGCGAAGGCCGACTACGGCGCAAGCTACACACTGCTGACCGTCCTGATCGTCGTCCTCGGTGGCGTGAACCCCAACGGTGGCCGCGGTCGAATTGCCGGCGTCGTCATGGCGATCCTCGTGCTGCAGGTCCTGTCTTCGGGCCTCAACATGTTCCCGAATATCTCCAATTTCTACCGACCCCTCATCTGGGGCGGCGTCCTGCTGTTCGTTATCAGCATGAATGAATTCAACGGCAAGAACCCCTTCAAGGGCCTCCTTGCGGGAAGGAAGAAGTAATGAAGACCGTACGAAGCAAGCACGTTGTCGTCGGCGCCGACTTCGCTGGTTTCCCTCTGAAGGAGGCCGTGAAGAAGCACCTTCAGGATCGTGGGTGGACCGTCACCGACATTACGCCGGACCTTGATAAGACTCCTATGTATCACAGAGTCGGTTTTGCTCTGGGTGCGAAGATCGCCGAAGGCGAATTCGAGCGAGCACTGGCATTCTGTGGCACCGGCATGGGTATCCACATCGCAGCCTCAAAGGTTCCTCACGTTCACGCAGCCGTCTGCGAATCCGTTGCGTCAGCTCGTCGCGCAGCTGCCGCAAACAGCGCAAACCTGCTGGCCATGGGCGCTTTCTACGTCGCTGAACGTAAGGGTATGGCCATGGCGGATGCATTCCTCGAGTCGGAGCTTGGCAGCGGTTACGAAGATTGGGAAGGCTTCTACGCCTACCACCGCATCGGCTTCGACGAGTGCGAGAACTTCGACTACGAGGCCTACAAGGAAAACGGTTTCGAGGTTGTTAACCCGCAGTCGGCAGTGCTGGCAGACGAACCGAAGGGTCTTGCGTACTGAGACTCAGATACGCAGATCCTGACGGTTTGAACATCGTCTGAACTGAAATCGGCGGGTCCATCACGACAGTGGTGGGCCCGCCGATTGCTGTATAGGTCAAGGTGGGGTTATAGGACAAAATGTGTTGATTTTTCCTTGTTTTATCGTCTTTTCCGGGCTAAGTAACATTTTGGGGTTAATACCCAAAGGCTGGCTGGACTTTTATGCCTGGGGTAGGATTAGGGTTATAGGGAATCTATAAATTTCGAGCGAAATGCTAAACCAATCAGAGGGGATTGATATGGCGCGCAAACAGCTTGCGAAGGTAGCGATTGCAGTAGGCACCGGGATCGCGCTGGTGGCTCCGGCGGGAGCGGCATTCGGGATTAATCAAGCAGAACCGCAGGGCAAGTTGAATATTCAGGGAGCTGTTTCGCAGTGCCGCGTCGGAGTTGACATAGCTACGGTCAACAAGGCCTATCAGGATTATCTGCGCGCCCAGCAGCAAGCCACGGATGCGGCCACAAATTTGGATGCTGAACAATCCAAACCCGAGATTGCAGAGCCCCTCGCGGCTTATGCAGGTGCCCAGGATGCCTTGCGGAAGGCACAAGCTAACCAGCAGCAGAAGCGCGATGATGCCACCGCTGCGCATAAGCAGATGCAGGACCAGGCGGCACAAGCCTTGGTGGCGGCAGTTGCTAATCTGGATAAAGCTCAAAAGGGCTTAGAGCAGGCTAAGCAGCAGCAAAAGCAGGCCGAAGAAAATCTCAGTAAAGCAAAGACGAACAAAAAGGCAGCGGACGAAGCAAATACTGCGGCGCAGGCGGCTGCCCCCGGAGCTGAGGCGGTAGCTGAAGCTAAGAAAGCTGCCGATGAGGCCGCAGCGGCTCTGGCTACGGCGCAAGAAAAAGCCGAGGAAGCTAAATCTAACCTGGACGCAGCCACCAAGGCTGCGGAGCAGGCAGACCAGGATGCCAAGAATACTGAAACCGCCAAGCAAGACGCAGAGCAAAAAGCTCAAGACGCTGCGGATGAGGTAAAAAATAAAGAAGAGGCCTTAGCTGACGCGCAGAAGAAATTGCAGGACGTTAAAGATGTTCTGGAAAACGACGATGCGGTCAGTGAAGCACAAGCAAAAGTAGAACAGGCGCAGAAGGAAAAGGACGCTGCTGCCGAGGCTAGGAAAACTGCAGATGAAGCACTTGAGGCTGCTAAAGCGACACTGAAAGAAAAGCAGGATGCCGCGGTAGAGAAAGCGCAGGCGGTTGCTGACGCGAATCAAGCCTTTGAGGATGCAAAGACTGAGCTAGGTAAGTTAAATCAGGCGCAGCGGGAAAAGCAGACCGCCTATGAGGAAGCCGTCAAGGCACAAAAAGAGGCTGAAACCAATAGAGATAACGCGCAAAAAGACTTGGATGCACAGCAGCCAAAATGCGACGCTGCCAATGATGCAGTAACCACTGCGCAAAACGAAAAGAATGCCGCAGACCAGGCAGTCAAAGACGCGGAAGCAGCGGTTAAGGCAGCGAAAGAGGCTCTGGAAGCTTCCAAAGCTGATGCTAAAGCGCAGATTGCTAAAGGATCAAAAGGCTTCTTCGAAAAGATGAATGCAACTAAGGCCTTGGAAGAGCTCAATACAGATTACAAAATCGGTGATACGCCCCTTGTGAACCACACTCATATAGGTGCTGACGGGGATGCGACTTCGCTTGAAAATATGCTGAAAGCTCTGGACTATATCGATCAAGGAAATGGTTTTAGAACAGCTGGGGATAACAACTTTGGTTCCATGGATGCCCTTCGAGTGACGGACCAGTTAATGGCACTTGCCCAAATAAACGCTAATGGTTCCGCAATTACCAAGGACCACACTCATAACTGGGGAGTTCTGCAAGAAGTTGGTAGAAGTGGAGAAAATCTAGCTTGGTCTTTGAATCCTTACGACGGTTGGTATAACGCTGAAAAGCATTTTTATGACGATAATGGTGGTCCGGTTAGCTACTCTGATAACAAAAAAGCTAAGTACGGGTATTGGATTGTTAATACCACGGGACACTATGAATCGCTAATGAAACGGGAATTTCTGTATACTGGTTTTGGTTTCGGTTCGAATCCAATGGCAAATATTCAACAGTTCCGCACTTACACCGCAGAAGAGTCCTACTCGGTATCAGAGTATAGGGAAAGACTCCTAAACTACTATGCTCCTCTGAAGGAGACAGCTGCTAAAGGTACTACAGCTGCACAGACTGCGTTAAATGCAGCTCAAGTCACGCTTGTGGCAAAGCAGGCCGCACAAAAAACTGCAGAGACAAACTTACAGAACGCGAAGGATAACGCCGCTAAGGAAGCGAAGAATTGTGAGGCTTGCCAGAAAGCGCTGGACGAAGCAGAAGCAGCACTTAATAATGCTAAAGCTGCGGTTCCCGCTGCCGAGCAAGCTTTGAAAGCTGCCAAGGAAGCTGCTAACAATCAGAACGGCGTGGTGGAAAATAAAGCCACGGAACTGGACAACGCTGAAAAGGCTAAAGCAGCAGCAGATGAAGCAGTCACCCAGGCACAAGATGGGGTTAACGCCAAACAGCAAGCTGCTGATGACGCGCAAAAAACAGTGGACGAAAAGCAAAAAGCTTTGGATGTGGCCAAAGAGAACTATGACGCAGTAGTTGCCACCAAGGCTGACGCTAAGAAGCAGTTGGATGAGGCAGAAAATGCAGTAAAGCAGGCAGACGCTGCCCTGAATACCGCTAAAGACGAAAAAGCTAAAGCTGATGCGGCAGTAGCCGATGCCGCCACCAAGCTAAATGAAGCGAAGCAGAAAGCTGCCGAGGCCGAAACCCGGGCACAAGATGCGCAGAAAGCTAAAGACACCGCTGATCAAAAAGCAGCGGATGCCAAGACGGCAAACGACGCGGCAGCCAAAGATTACGCAGACAAAGCAGCCGCCCAAAAGGCTGCCGATGAGGCGCAGGCTAAAGCAGATGCCGCGGCGAAACCAGTAGAGGATGCGCAGAAAGCTAAAGACACCGCCGATCAAGAAGCAGTAGATGCCAACACGGCCAAAGAGACTGCCCAGAAAGCTAAAGATCAGGCTGCGGTAGATAACGAAGGCGCACAGAAAGTACCCGACCTTGACACCTGGATAGGACAACAACCTGGTAGCGCACCTGCTCCCGTAGCACCGCTGAGCATAATGGCGATGCGTGCACCGGCAGCTACCAGCGTTAGTGCCGAAACCCAGCAGGCGATCGATGACGTCCTCGCAAAGTATCAAGCTTATCTGGAAGCCGCGCAGGCAGCAGATACTGCTACCGAGGAAGTACAGCAGTTAGAGGCCGCCTATAAAGAAGCTAAAGCCGCGCTAGCGCCATTTGAAGCAGCCCTGCAGCAGGCTAACACTCAGTTGGATAAGGCAAAAGCCACCTACGAGAAGCTCTATCAAGACTGCATCGCTCCCGGGTCAGCCTATAGAGGCAAGCACGCAGGTGAACCGGATAACGCCTCCAGGTCCGGCTTGGGTAAAACCGGAGCCGACGACCTGTCCACCATTTTGGGGCTATCGGCAATCAGCGCGGGTGCCGGTGCCTACCTGGTTGCCCGGCGGCGCCAGCCAAAGCACGCGCGCTAGAAAACGTGTCTTAATCTGACAGATAACCTATGGTGGGGTCAATGCCTGAAGAAGGCATTGACCCCACCATAAATTCAGCTATACGTTCTAAGTCGATAGGCGATACGGGTTAACAGGTTGAACACCTGATCACCAAAACGAAGGTTCATACCAGGATTAGGGGCTAATGCCCTTTTCGATATTAACCAGGCTCAGCAGTGGGGGCAGGCACGATGCCTGCACCCCATGAAACCCCACCCCGAACTAACCCATCAACACAATTTGTCCTATAAGCCTCAAGGTGCTACGGTGCCGCGAGGCCGGTACGAGTATGCCGATAAGGTCGCGGACGACCGTGCTCAGACAGTGGTGGTCTAAAAACTCTGGGCTTTTTAACCCTTGGGCCTGTTCAGCCTCGGGATTGTGTACAGCTGCGGACCGTTTAAAATTCTGGGATCGTCGACTGCCGGATGACCAGCTCACCTTTAACCAAGATACGCTTGGGCAACTCAGAGTCCGACTCGTCAAGGAGAAGCTCTACACCCTGGCGTGCAATTTCCGGAAGAGGTTGGCGTAGCGTAGTCACGGATGGGCGCATCAGTTCGGCGAACTGAATATCGTCAAAGCCGGTGACCATGATGTCCTCGGGAATACCGAAGCCACGATGACGGAGCTCTGTAATTGCGCCGATGGCAAGAAGATCGTTCAGACACACGATCGCGTCCCAGCGATTTCCCCCGTTGATCAGGGTTGAAACTGCGCTACGTGCCGATTCGACGGAATGGTTGCATTCAAGGACATCGCTGTCCGCAAGTTCCATCCCGAACTCGGGAGCAGCCCGGCGCGCTTCGGTCACACGCTTAACGGACGATAGATCAGAGCCCGTATTCGACAGCATCGCGATGCGACGTGCTCCGCGTTCCTTCAGGTGTCCTAAGACTTCGCGAACGCCGTGTGCATCGTCAACGCCAACGAATGGGATGTGAGGCAAAGAGACGGCTCTGTCGAGCTGGACGGTTGGCACCAAGGCTGCCGCGCGCTCTAGGGAGGGCGTTGAGAAAGATTCGTGACAGGGCACGATGATCAGACCGTCTACCGAACCCCCTTCGAATGAGCGAAGCTTCAAGTCTTCCGTAGTGACAGACATTTCCGCATCGGAAATGAGCAGGGAAAGGCCGCGCTGGGATAAGTGGTGCTCGACTTGAACAATGAGGTCCGTGTAGAACGGGTTGGAGATCGAAGGGACGAGCATGCCGATCTGCTTCGTTTTGGCTAGGCGAAGAGATCTGGCGACGGGGTTCACTCTGTAGCCAAGTTTGCGTGCGACCTCTCGAACGTGGTCGCGCGTTTGCGCACCGATGAGCTCGGAACCTCGTCCTAGAGCACGTGAAGCTGTGGAAACTGAAACGCCTGCCGCTTGAGCGACGTCAACAAGGCGTGGGCGGGGTTTCTCATCTCCGATCATGGATACAGATTAACCCGCACATTGGGTGAAATTGCGCCGGCACCCTGAATGAAAACCGTGATGTTCTGCGGAGTTTGTCATGCTGTCCATGCCATGGGGTCATCGACCAAGCGCTGCAGAATTCGATATGCCGCTCCGCGCGAGTCAAGACCTTGGGAATCTCGGATTACTTCGAGTTTCGGCTGAGACCAGGCGTATTGAAGAACGCGGGTTTCGATTTCCTTTTCAGCTGCGGGCACAAGCCATTCGCTCAGTTCAGCGACAATTCCGCCGAGTAGAACCAGCGGGATGTCCGCAGAGTTGATGACGGCTGAAAGCGCTCGACCAAGGGCTGCTCCGCCTTCTTCGAGGGCTTCACGTGCTTGCTTCGAACCGTTTTCTGCCGCCTTGCGAATGTCTTCAACGGTTGCGTGGCGATCAAGTCCGGAGCGCTCAGCGAGGGCGCGCAGACCGAGGTATGCCTCGAGGCAACCGGTAGTCCCGCACGAGCAGAGGGGACCGGAAGGGTCTGCGCAGATGTGGCCGATTTCGCCGGACCACCCGTGTGCTCCGCTGAACGGACGATGGTCGACAATGATGCCGGCGCCGATGCCAACTTCGCCCGATATGTAGACGAATGACGCGGGCCCCGAGGGAACGCCGGGAAGTGGGTGTGCGACAGCGAAGGCGGCCAGGTCGGCTTCGTTGGCAACGATCGCGGGGTAGAGGTCCGATAGGGGAGCGAGCAGCTTCTCTAGGGGAATGTCGCGCCATCCCAAGTTGGGTGCGAGTGCCAGTCGGTCGGGGGATACGAGGCCTGGAAGAGCCAATCCACTGCCGAGGAAAATTGCTCCATCGGGAAGATGTTCCTCGACGAGAGCGTGTGCCATGTCGGCCAGTGAGGTCATCACTTCGACGTGATCGGAGTTCGCAAAGTCGCCTTCGATGCGATTTCGTGCAATTTCGTTGCCTCCGAGATCGATGATGACAGCGTCAAGGGCGGAAATATTGACTTCGAGCCCCAGCGCGACCGCCCTTCCTGGGGCTGGTGTGAGTCGATTGGCTGGGCGGCCTCGTCCGCCGATGGATGGTTCAAGTTCGAGAACGAGGCCCGCGTTGATGAGTTCATCGACGAGGCGCGAGATGGTAGCTCGCGTAATGCCTGTTGCTTGAGAAATGCCTGATCGGGAGATCTCTCCGGGTGCGGCAAGGATGTGTCGCAGGGCGAGGGAGAGGTTCATTGCACGCAGGCTTTCAGCCTTCACGCCCGCCATTGCGCGCTCCGATGGGCGCTGGGGTGCTCGCTGGGAAACCGACGTGTGTCGACGAATTGCTGCTGCCATGCTCTTGACTCTAGTACATTTCACACAGTATGTTTTGTTATGTAACAAAAGCGATCGTATCGATCTCTGAATCTCTGAGAGGCAACCATGTCTGAGAATCTCTGGAACATCGACAAGATCCCCTTCGTCGGAACATCGTCGCTCCGTCAGGGTCTTGGTTTCCGCTACTATGACGCCGAGCGAGTGGTCGCCGGCAAGACCATGCGCGAATGGCTGCGCTTCGGTGTTGCCTACTGGCACTCCTTCCAGGCCGAACTCGTCGATCCCTTCGGTGAGGGCACAGCGCAGCGCCCCTTCGATGGCAAGTACTCCAAGCCACTCGATCTGGCACTCGCCAAGGTCGACTACGCCTTTGACTTCTACAAGGCGCTGGGCGTTGACTACTTCTGCTTCCATGACCGCGACATCGCTCCCGAAGGCGACACCCTGCGCGAAACCAACGCAAACCTCGACAAGGTTGTCGACGCGATCGAAGCAAAGCAGAAGGAAACCGGCGTCAAGCTCCTGTGGAACACCTCTTCGCTGTTCACCAACCGCCGCTTCGTTTCCGGCGCAGCAACCTCGCCGTTCGCCGAGATCTACTCCTACGCCGGCGCACAGCTGAAGCATTCCCTGGAAATCGCCAAGCGCCTGGGCGCAGAGAACTACGTGTTCTGGGGCGGTCGCGAAGGGTACGAGAACCTGTGGAACACTGACCTCAAGCGCGAGCAGGACCACATCGCAGCAATGTTCCAGATGTGCGTTGACTACGCCAAGGAAATCGGTCTCGACGCTCAGTTCATGCTCGAGCCGAAGCCGAAGGAGCCGACGAGCCACCAGTACGATTTCGACGCAGCAACCACCATCGCCTTCCTCCAGACCTACGGCCTGCAAGATCACTTCAAGCTGAACCTCGAAGGCAACCACGCCAACCTTGCTGGACACACCTACCAGCACGAAATCCGCGTGGCACGCGAAGCTGGCATGCTCGGTTCTCTCGATGCCAACCAGGGCGACAAGCTCATCGGTTGGGACATCGACGAATTCCCGTCAGACCTCTACGAGACCACCGCAGTCATGTGGGAGGTCCTCGCAGAAGGCCAGATCGGCCCGCACGGTGGCCTGAACTTTGACGCCAAGCCGCGCCGTACCTCGTTCACCGCTGAGGACCTGTTCCGCGCCCACGTTGTTGGCATGGACTCCTACGCAGCCGGCCTGTTGGTCGCAGCCCGCATGCACGAAGAAGGACTTATCGAAGACCTCGTCTCCGAGCGCTACTCGTCCTTCGATTCGGGCATCGGTGCGACGGTCGAAGATGGCACAGCCTCCCTCGCCTCGCTGGAAGCACACTCACTTGACATTCCGCAGGCTGACCTTGTTGCAGCCACGAAGTCGGACCATCTCGAGTCTGTGAAGGCTACGATTAACAACTACATCGTCGATACTTTGGGCCGCGCCTGATCGACACTATCCTTACGGGCGGTCGCCAGCTTTTGGTGACCGCCCGTTTGGGTACTTTCGCTTCCTTCGCTTGGAAAAGTGGCATCGGTGCCACTTCGAAAAGCCCTTACTTTTGGAGCATATATGAGCACTCTTCGCCCCTACGTTGCCGGTGTTGATACGTCGACCCAGTCTTGCAAGGTCGTCATCTACGACCCTGCTACGTCCACCATCGTCCGCCAGGGCAAGGCCTCGCACCCGGATGGCACCGAAGTTGATCCCGAAAAATGGTGGGATGCCTTCGAGGAGGCCCTTGAACGTGCCGGCGGTTTGGACGATGTGGCTGCCCTGTCCGTCGGCGGTCAGCAGCACGGCATGGTCTGCCTGGATAAGGACGGCAATGTCATCCGTCCCGCCCTGCTGTGGAACGACACGCGTTCGGCTGGTGCTGCGCGCGACCTTATTCGCGAACGTGGCACCGATGACCGCGACGATGCCAGCTCTGAGGGCGCGAGCTGGTGGGCCGAGGCCACGGGTTCCGTTCCCGTCGCATCGTTGACCGTCACCAAGTTGCGTTGGCTCGCCGATAACGAGCCCGAGAATGTCGCCAAGATCGCCGCAATCTGCCTTCCGCACGATTATCTGACATGGCGCATCATGGGCAAGCCCGCGTTGGACCAGCTGGCAACCGACCGCTCCGACGCGTCGGGCACCGGCTACATGGCACGCGAGACTCCGACGTACCGTCGCGATATTCTCGCCTCTGCGCTTCGTATCGACGAGGCCACGGTTGCCTCTATCATTCTTCCGACCATTGCTGGTCCGTGGGACGTGGTCGGTCACGGTGACCCTGAGCGCGGCTGGGGAGACATTGTCCTTGGCCCTGGCGCTGGCGATAACGCTGCTTCTGCGCTGGGCGTCGACCTGGAGCCGGGCAGTGCCCTGCTGTCTCTCGGAACCTCTGGTGTGGTCGCAGCAGTGTCGGCAACATCCGTTGCTGATCCGTCCGGTCTGGTGACAGGATTCTCCGATGCATCGGGCAACTGGCTACCGTTGGCGTGCACCCTCAATGCGTCGCGCATTATCGACGCGATGATGAAGGTGACCGGCCTGAACTATAAAGAGTTCGACGAATACGCCCTGTCTGTCCCGGATGCCGGAGGCCTCGAGCTGATCCCCTACTTCGAAGGCGAACGCACCCCGAACCTGCCCGATGCGACGGCGGAGCTCCGCGGCATGACGTTGGCTAACTCCGACCGTGCGCACGTTGCTCGCGCCACGGTTGAAGGTCTGCTCAACCTCATGCGCTACGCGCTCGATGCCATGCGCGCGCTTGGTGTCCCGTTGAACAAGGTGCTCATTGTCGGTGGTGGCGTGAAGTCGACAGCCGTCCAGGCCCTGGCAGCAGACATGCTAGATGCCGTTGTGGAACTACCCGAGCCCGGCGAATACGTTGCTCTCGGTGCAGCGAAGCAGGCTGCGCGAGTGGCCGCCGGGCGGTGACCCGCTCGGATTTCGGGCGAGGAGGGCTCGGCATCTACCGGGCCCTCCTCGTTCGTCCCCATGTCGCGCGCTTCCTCTTCGGAGGGGTGATCGTCCAGTTCCCCTACGCGATGGTGAACTGTGCCCAGTCGCTGCGTGTAGAAGGCGGGAGGCTCGTCCCATCTGCTAAACAGGTGTGAGGAATCGTTTTACCCCATTGCCGGCGTTTGCCAAAGATGGCACGCTACGGGGGATTGCACACGCAGGAGTACGCATGTCGACCTTCTTCGACCTTGACCGGGACCAACTGGAAACTTATCGCCCCGATAGTTTCGAGCCCGCAGACTTCGATGAATTTTGGGCGACGACTCTTGAGGAGAATCCTTTCGACCCGAGGTCCGTGCAGATCGAAGAGGTTACCGATCTGGTGGTGAAGACTCACCGAGTCTTCGACGTGACCTTCGGCGGGTACGCGGGCGATCCGATCAAGGCGTGGCTGACAATTCCTGCAACGGCTCAGCCCGGCGAAGAATTGCCCACCATTGTCGAGTTCCGCGGATACGGCGGTGGACGAGGCCTCCCGTACGAGCACCTCGGCTGGGCGGGCGCGGGCTTTGCGCACCTAGTCATGGACAACCGTGGCCAAGGCGGAAACTGGGGGACAGGGGCGGACACCGTCGATCCGCATCCCCTGGGCGTTGGTCAGTTCGGACTCATGACACGTGGAATCGAAGACCCTCACGACTACTACTTCCGTCGGATCTATATCGACGCGCACCACGCGGTTGAGGCTACTGCGCACCTTCCGCACTGCGACGAGAAGCGGATCATTGTCACCGGGCAAAGTCAGGGTGGCACGCTGTCCGTTGCGGCCGGCGTTCTGAACTCGCGCGTTTTGGCTACAATGCCCGACGTTGCGTGGATGGCCGACTTCCGCCGTGCGGTCGGATTAAGCGAACATACGCCCTATCAGGAAGTTGTCCGCTACCTGTCCGTGTTCCGTGGCCGTGACGAGATGGTGTTTGAGACCCTCGCCTACTTTGACATTGTGTCGCTGGGGAAGCGCGCGACGATTCCCGCGTTGTTCTCGACCGGGCTCATGGATATCTGTTGCCCGCCGTCGACGGTGTATGCAGCGAAAAACTGGTGGGGTGAAAAGGTGGTTGAGGCTGGCGGACAGCGACCGAGTGCCCAGATTGATGCCCACGCATTCAACGAGCATGAGGGTGGTGGCCTGTATCAGTGGCACCGTCAGGTGTTGTGGGTGAAAGACTTCTTGGGCCTTGTCGACTGAGTTGTAGAGTGTGAAACGCAGGTGTTGTTATGAAATTGTTGCATAACAATCGAAAATAGCGACTTCGGTGCTTAAATCAGGAAAAATCGCAGTTCAAGGCTAGTTTTTCAGAGTCCGCAAAAGTCCAAGATAGGGGTAAATGTTCCCCGAAAACCGTGTGAAAACGGGTGACAGTTTGTTTTTGTCTTGACGAGGCGTGTGTCACCGTTTATGTTTTGTTTGGGAACAAAAGGGAATCGGGGTTTACCCTCCCTACTAGCCGGCTAGCGGTGGCTATAGGAAGAAACCACCCCAGCCTCCACGGTTCTCCAGAATTGAAGACTGAATGCGCAGGTGGCCTCGTACCCCCTGCGTGAAGGGGAGCAACGCATACTCCCCAGATTCGTGAACATCCCATTTTGAATCACAGACCCGCGGGTCGTGCTGAAGCGACACCGCACAATGGCGAAGGAGCCAAACAATGCGAGGAATTGCAAAGAAGACGCTCGTTGCACTTGCAGCGTCATCCATGGCCTTTGGCATGGCCGCTTGCTCCGCAGAACGCGGTGGCTCGTCCGAATCCGGCGCAGCAGCTGGCGGTGAAGGTGGCCTCATCGGTGTTTCAATGCCGAGTAAGTCCCTCGAGCGCTGGAACCGTGACGGTTCGCACCTCGAAGAACTGCTGAAGGACGAAGGCTACGACGTCTCCCTGCAGTACGCAGACAACAAGGTTGAACAGCAGATCACCCAGATCCAGAACATGATCAACGCAGGCCCCAAGGTCCTCGTTGTCGCCTCCATTGACGGCTCCGCACTGGCTCCCGTTCTAGAACAGGCCAAGTCCGCAGGCATCCCGGTCATCGCATACGACCGCCTGATCCGCGACACCGAAGCAGTCGACTACTACGCGACCTTCGACAACTACAAGGTCGGCCAGCTGCAGGGCCAGTACATCGAAGAATCCCTCGGCCTCAAGGACGGCAAGGGCCCGTTCAACTTCGAACCCTTCTCCGGTTCCCCCGATGACAACAACGCCAAGTTCTTTTTCTCCGGCGCATGGGACGTCCTCTCGCCCTACGTTGAATCCGGCATGCTGACCGTTCCGTCCGGCAAGGCACCGTCATCCGTTGACGATTGGCAGTCCATCGGCATCCAGGCATGGATGTCCACCACCGCACAGTCAGAAATGGAAACCCGCCTCAATTCCTTCTATTCCGACAAGAAGGTTGAAGCCATCCTCTCCCCGAACGACTCCCTCGCACTCGGCATCTCCCAGGCGCTCGACTCGGACGGCTACACCGCCGATGCGTGGCCGGTCCTGACCGGTCAGGACGCCGACCAGGCAAACGTCCAGAACATCATCGCTGGCAAGCAATCCATGACCGTCTGGAAGGACACCCGCGCTCTCGGTGATCGCGTCGCCAAGATGGTCGACCAGATCGTCAAGGGCACTGAGGTCGAGGTCAACGACACCGAGTCCTACGACAACGGCATGAAGGTTGTTCCTTCGTTCCTGCTCGATCCGGTCGTCATCACGAAGGACAACGTCCAAGAGAAGCTCGTTGACTCGGGCTTCTACACGGCAGCAGACCTCGGTCTCTGATCCTCGGACGTAAGTAACTCTCCTAGAAACTGAGGTGAATGATGCAGACCGATGAACTGGTCCTGCGCATGACGCACATCGTCAAGGAGTTCTCCGGTGTGAGGGCCCTCGACGACGTGACGATGGAGGTCCGACGCGGCGAAGTCCACGCCATCTGCGGCGAGAACGGCGCCGGCAAGTCGACCCTCATGAAGGTGCTATCGGGCGTCTACCCGTACGGCTCCTACGACGGCACGATCGAGTACGCCGGTGAGGAGTGCCGATTCAAGTCCATCCGTGAATCGGAGGATGTCGGCATCGTCATCATTCACCAGGAACTGGCGCTGTCCCCGTTCCTGTCCGTTGCGGAAAACATTTTCCTTGGCAACGAACGGGGACGTGCCGGATTCGTTGATTGGCACGAAACCAAGATTCTGGCGAAGGAACTGCTCGACAAGGTCGGTTTGGACGTCAACCCTGACGCGCGCGTCGTCGACCTGGGCGTTGGCCAGCAACAGCTCGTTGAAATCGCAAAGGCATTGTCCAAGGACGTCAAGCTCCTGATCCTGGACGAGCCGACCGCAGCACTCAACGACGATGACTCTGAGCACCTGCTTGAGCTGATGCGTCAGCTCCGCGAAGAGGGCATCACCATGATCATCATCTCCCACAAGCTGGGAGAAATCCGCGAGATCGCCGACTCCACGTCGATCATCCGTGACGGCAAGACCGTCGGCTACATCGACATGCACCGCCCCGAAGGCGTAACCGAAGACGAAATCATCGCCAAGATGGTCGGTCGCGAACTGTCCAACCGCTTCCCGGAGCACACGCCGACCATCGGTGACACAATCCTCGAAGTTTCCAACTGGACCGTTCACCACCCGATCGACACTGGCCGAAAGGTCGTCGACGACGCGAGCTTCGAACTGCGCCGTGGAGAGATCACCGGCCTGGCCGGTCTGATGGGTGCGGGACGTACCGAGCTTGCCATGAGCATCTTCGGTCACCAGTACGGCACCTCGATCAGCGGTGAAGTTCGCAAGAACGGCGAGGTCATCGACACCTCCACCGTGACCAAGGCGATCAGCCACCGCCTGGCATATGTCCCCGAAGACCGCAAGACGATGGGGCTGAACCTGATCCAAGACATTCGCAAGAACGTCACCATTGCAGCCATCGACAAGATCATCAAGGGGCACGTCATCCAGTCCCATGACGAGGATGCGCTGGTCGAAGACTTCCGACAGAAGCTTCGCATCAAGACCTCGTCGATCGACGCACTCGCGTCGTCCCTGTCCGGTGGCAACCAGCAGAAGGTTGTCCTAGCCAAGTGGATCAACACTGATCCCGAGATCCTCATCCTTGACGAGCCGACACGAGGCATCGACGTCGGTGCCAAGTACGAGATCTACCAAATCATTCAGCAACTAGCCGATGAGGGTCACGCTGTCCTCGTCATCTCGTCGGAGTTGCCCGAGCTTCTGGGCATCTGCGATCGCATCTACACAATGAGCCAAGGCATGATCACGGGTGTCGTTCCCGCGGCCGAAGCAACACAGGAATCTCTCATGAAGCTCATGACCAAGGAACGAGTGAAGGAAGCACGATGAAAGAGTCGACCAAACGGCTGCAGGGCAGCCTCCAGCAGTACGGGATTCTCGGTGCGCTCGTCGTCATTGTCATCCTGTTCAACATTCTTACCGGTGGCCGCCTTTTGGCCCCGAACAATATCGCCTCGCTGATTCAGCAGAACGCGTACGTGATGGTCCTGACCATCGGCATGACCATGGTCATCATCGCCCGCCACATCGACCTCGCTGTCGGCTCTGTCGTCGCCTTCGTCGGTGGCGTGGTCGCACTGCTCATGTACCAGATGCACGTTGCGTGGCCACTTGCAGTGGTCATCGGTCTGCTTCTCGGTATCTTGATTGGCTGCTGGCAGGGCTTCTGGGTTGCCTACGTTGGCATCCCCGCGTTCATCGTCACCCTGGGTGGCATGCTCATCTTCCGTGGCCTCGCGATCGTCCTCGTAGAAGCAACCGTTTCCGGTCTGCCGTCGGGCTTCGTGGCCATCGCAGCCGGATCCCTGCCCCCGTTCCTCGGCTACGCGGGCATGCTTGACGTCGTCACTCTGGTTATCGGTATCGCAACGATCGCAGTCGCGCTCTTCTCCTCTTTCCGCCGTCGCGCAAAGGATATCAAGGCAGGTGCAGCGGTCATCCCGTTCGGATTGTTCGTCACCGGTCAGGTCCTGATAGCCCTGGCAATCGCCTTCGTGACCTACCTGCTCTCCCTGTCCTCCGGTGGGACCCCGATCGTTCTCATCATCATCGGCGTCCTGGTGGTCATCTACTCGTTCGTCATGGCGAAGACGAAGTTCGGTCGTCACATCTACGCCGTTGGTGGCAACCTCCGCGCAGCCCAGCTGTCCGGTATCAACACCAAGCGCACTGACTTCCTGGTCTTCGTGAACATGGGCTTCCTTGCCGCACTCGCCGGCATCATCACGACCTCTCGCGCAGGTGCTGCAGTCGCAACCGCAGGTAACAACTACGAACTCGACGCTATCGCAGCAGCCTTCATCGGTGGTACTGCGGTCTCCGGTGGTATCGGTAAGATCTCCGGTGCCATCATCGGTGCACTCATCATGGGCGTTCTGAACATGGGCCTGTCGATTCTGGCAGTCGACTCCGCATGGCAGCAGTCCATCAAGGGTCTCGTTGTGATTCTCGCAGTCGCTGTTGACCTGATCTCCTCGAAGAAGAACTGAGGTTGAACAAGCGCGTGCTTGATATGCCTTAATCGCAGAGGGTGGTTTAAACACCTGGCTTGAATAACGTGACCCCGAAGGAATTCCTTCGGGGTCACGTGCGTCTGTCAGCCTTTGCGCTGTTTCTCAAACGTATTACTAGGCCTCAGATGCGCTCGGCACTGATGCGGTGAGTAATCGTGTAGGTCTGACCTGCCTTTAAATCGATCGCGGTGGCATATCCGGCTTCCGTCAGAGGGCTGGTCGCTGCTGAAACGCCTTCACCGAAGTCGAATGCCGAGGTAATCGGTTCGACGCCTAGACAGAGGTTGGTTCCTCCCCACGGAGCACCCTTACGACCATGGTTGGAGATCCAGAACATGACGTTATTCAACAGGGTGCGATCCCATTCAAGGGTGGCCTTGTATCCTTCAGCATCGTTGACCAAGGTGACTCGCCCGTCCTTGGGACCCGCGGTCAGAACGATTTCGTCAACCTCTTCGGTGAGGGGAAGGCGAGTCAGATCGATCGTGCCACCGTCGGCTCGAGGTGCCTTGGCAAGGTCGCTGAAACGCGCACCACGTTCAAGAACCGTCGTTCCCGAGTCGGCTGGGAAAGCCCAGAACCCATCGGCTTCGCCGAGCTCGATGTGAGCATCTCCGGTGTTCTTAGGAAGACGGAAGATGGGATGTAGACCAAGTGGCAGACGAGCATCGGTGCGCATGATGATTGAGTCTTCGAATTCAACAGCACCTTCAACGCAGGTCACGCGACGTTCCACGCGCTTTACCGGGTCGTCGTCGGCGTAGTTCAGGCTGAGTAGGGCAGAGTCGGCTTCCAGCGCCTCGACATTCCAACGCAGGTTTGCGGAGGGGCCGTGAATCCAGGGGCTGGCACCGTTGTGACCGTTACGCCATCCCTCGGGCAGTTCTTCGGCAGTTTCGGGTGCGGCGCCGAAAGGGACGCAGAGGAAGTCGCCACGAAGCTTGTCCAAAATTGGGGCCTCGGGGAAACCTTCCCACGTGGCAACGTATGAGGGAGTGAACTCTTTATCCGTTCCTGCCTCGAAAAGTGCGGTCGTCATCGCGCCCTGAATTTGGATAGTTGCGCGAACCTTACCGGTGCCGATCGAAACGCTCATCTGGACTCCTTTGTCAGTTTTCTTTAGGGCAGTTCCTGTTCTTAGCCTAGTCAATTCCGCTCTCAAAACAGGCAATACGCGTTATTGTTAGTTGTTAACAGTAATGATGCTGTTTGTCCGTACTACCCCAGTGCTGGCACCTGCTCACCCAAGGAAACGCCGTGAAATTTATCCTCGCACCCGACTCTTTCAAAGAGAACATGACTGCATTGGAAGCAGTAACGGCAATGGAAAAGGGAATCCATGACGTGTACCCCGATGCCGATTGCGTGCGCGTCCCCATGTCCGACGGCGGTGAAGGCTTCATTGAAGCCGTTGCAACCGCGTGGGGAGCTCGCCGAATCACGGCCGACAGCGTGGATGCCCTGGGCAGACCGATTCAATCCGAATACGCGCTCGCGGACGGTCGGGCCGTCCTTGATGTTGCGTCGTGTGCGGGAATTGAACTGGTCGCTCCCCACGAACGTAATGTCGTCGAATCCAATACTGCTGGCCTCGGCATGATCATTCGCGACGCCCTATCGCGTGGCGCACGCGAACTGTTGATCGGCATCGGTGGGTCTGCCACAAATGACGCTGGCATTGGAATGCTTGTTGAGCTCGGTGCTCGTCTTCTCGATGCGGATGGTGCAGAGCTTGCTCCGAAGCTAGAAAACCTCGACCAAGTAGCGAGCGTTGACACGTCTGCCTTGGACGCGTTGTTGGATGGAGTGAGCGTCAAGGTCGCTTGCGACGTGACCAACCCGCTGAATGGGCCTGAAGGCGCCACCGCAGTCTTTGGCCCGCAAAAGGGAGTCCAGCCCGAACAGGTCGAATTCTTCGACTCCCTCCATCTGCATTTCGCCACCGCCAGTGGTCACGGAGACGACGCGCTTCTGCCGGGCTCGGGCGCCGCGGGTGGCCTTGGTTTTGCGCTACGTGCCTTCCTCCATGCGGAGTTGACGCCCGGAATTGACCTTGTCGCCGACGCGGTCGGATTAGCCGATGCAGTGCAGGGAGCCGACTGGGTGTTCACAGGCGAAGGCTCGGTCGACTCTCAGACGATCAACGGCAAGACCCCCGCTGGCGTCACAGCTATCGCGCGCGCCGCCGGTGTCCCCGTCATGGTCTTCGCCGGCCGAATTAAAGAAGGTGCTGAAATCCTGCTTGAGCACGGCGTTTCCAAGATCGTGAAGGTCGGCGATCCGGCTGAGTCGCTCGAAGAAGCACTGAAGAACGGTCAAAAGAACCTGCGCGCCGCTGTTGTGAGTGCGCTGAACGCTGAGTAATTCGGGCTTCGTAAGGAGTACGACTAAGTAGAGATTCCGGCCTCGTGAATAGGTACGAGGCCGGAATCTTCTGCCATCTTTCACCTCGGATCTGGCCCGAGTGACGAGAAACCGGCGGCATGCAGGATCTTCGGCAGTTTCGGGTGTGGCGCCGAAAGGGACGCAGAGGAAGTCGCCACGAAGCTTGTTGAGGGCTCTGCTTACCCCCAACTCGAAGGGAGCCCCTCGCTCAGCACTGCGCCCACGAGGAGAGGCGCAGTCGGTCGAGTGCCCGAGTAGCCGTTCACCCGGACTGCACCTCCCGTGTCGACGTTTGGTCCCCACGCGGGCATCTACGACCTACTGCAGGAGTGACATATTTGTCAGATCAAATAATGGTTCGCCTGGTAGGGGGCGCATTGTGTTGCGTTCGTTCTATGGGGTTGCAGAAATATCTGTCTAGCTGGGAGATTGCAACATTCCTTCTCGGAAGTGAGGGTTCGTTCGCCGGTGTGGAACTTGCGTCGGGGTTGCGAATCCCGCGCCTTGATCGAAGGAGAGTTGCTAATTGTCCTAATGAAGCAAGGATGGTACTATGGCGCTTGTCACATTTAATGAAGAGTGTTGACGTCGAATGTCAGATGAACGCTGTTGCCTGGATCGCACACCGACGTGCTCTCCCGGGCGGTGCTCTCCCGGCTCGGACGCAGGGTCTTTCCTGTGTCGTTCCCCTCCCAAGAAAGAGACTGAACATGAGAACTTCTCGCACGATCAAGCGGACCGCCCTTCTCGCGGCCGCTGTCATGCCCCTATCGCTCCTTGCCGCGTGCTCCTCCGGCGGAAGCAGTGGGGAGGCCGGCTCTTCCGCCCAGACGGCGAAGATGTATGCGTGGGTCTCTTCGGAGTCTGACCGTGAGCAGTGGCAAGCCTTCGTGGACATTGCCAAAGAGAAGAACCCCGAATTCTCGTTGGAGTTCGAGGGTCCCTCTTACAACGACTACTTCACCAAGGTGAAGACCCGCATGGTCGCATCCGACGCGCCGTGCATTCTTACGACGCAGGCTGCCCGCGCCCAGGAGCTCCAGGGCATCCTCTCGCCACTCGATGAACTCATGAAGGCCAACGGCGTCGAAGCCTCGACCTACAACGCTGCGATGATCAAGGGCATGACCCTCGATGGGAAGATCGTCGCTCTCCCGTATGACGCCGAACCCGATGTCCTCTACTACAACCGCCAGATGTTCAAGGATGCTGGCCTCGAGGAGCCGGGTACTGACTACTCCACCGAGCGATTCCTCTCAGACCTCAAGGCCCTTACGAGCGACGGCAAGTACGGTCTCGCCGTCAAGCCGGCCCTCATGGACAACGCCCCGGGTTCCCTTGCGCACTCCTTCGGCGGCGTCGTGTCGAAGGATGGCAAAGTGACGATCGATGAGCAGAAGTTCGTCGACGGTGTTCAGTTCGCATTCGATCTCGTTGCCAAGGAAGGTGTCGCGGTCGCCCCGAATGCGGCCGACGGCGATGCACCCTCACAGGGTGCCTTCACTTCTGGCAAGGCCGCGATGCTCTTCGATGGTCCGTGGATGTACTCCACCTTCGAGAAGGAGCTTGGCGAGAACCTTGGTGTCGCTGTTGTCCCGAATCCGGAAGGTAAGTCCATTGGCGTTATCCAGGGCTCTGGATTCGGAATCGCCCAGTCCTGCCCGGACAAAGAAGCCGCTTTCAAGGTTCTCATGCAGCTCGTGACTCCTGAGGTCATCGGAAAGGTCGCTGCGACGCGCGGGACCGTTCCCTCGATCTCCTCGGTTGTCGATCAGTGGGCGGCAGGCAAGCCCGAGGATTCGGTTGCAGCGATCAACTATCTCCTTGAGAACGGAACTCCTCTCGTGACGACTCCGGCGTGGAATCAGATCACGACGTCGTTCATTCAGTACAGCCCCGAGGGCTTCCGCGGGACCCGCACGGCCGAGGACATCCTCGCGTCGATCGTCGGCTCTGCACAGTGATTACCCCAGGCGACAGGAACGGAGAGAACCCGTGAGAATGGCACTAGAGGCCTCCGGGAAAGTC
>NZ_JBHNPV010000088.1:0-17488 GCF_059082735.1 Actinotignum sp. usb-actsch-rep-73
TTCTGTGGATGGTCAGTAACCAAATCTTGGACAGTAATACCTAGGACGTCAGCGACGTCGTCAAGCTCTTCGAGTTGCCAGCGTGCGAGTCCTTTCCATCGTGTTGTAATGGCTGACTGAGACATGCCAAGGGCGCGCCCTAGTTCAATCTGTTTAATCCCGAGCCTTGCCGCTTCTGCTCGAATATTGCCTGCAACAACATCGGCGGTAGACCGGCTAGATTCATTAACTGTATGGATTGCTGAAATACTCATAACTTTAGTTTAACGGAAAATCTACTATCGTAGGCGCTTAACTTTTAGACACGCCGGCGGTTTTGCTGTTCAAATAACCGATTATCCACTTGTATAACGGGTATGAGTATTTCTCAGGTGGTAACGACCCGCAAAGTTCGTCAATTCTTGGAAGAGACGCATACAAGCCAGGAAGCTCTCGCAAAGGCGCTTCGTCTGACTCAATCAACGCTTAGCGCGCGTTTGCGTAATGAAACGCGTTGGTCTTTGGATGATTTAGACGCGTTGGCTGACGCGGGAATCGTTGAACCTCTTTGGGGGTTCGATGATGCGCGTTGATATTGATGTTGAAGCTCTTGCTGACCGTCTCGGTATTACCATGAAGCGCTTGTTGCAAGGGATTATCTTGTCTGGGTGTTCAGCATGTGAAGCCGTCGACGACGATCATTCTGCGCCCGTTACTCATGGTGACGGTGGCAGGTATGGCGACGTATCTGACACCAATGCTGATAGCGTCGTCTCTGATGAAGCTCCCGGCATGTTCGGGGGTGGTACCGACGTACCTGTTTCCCAGGTAGACGGGGAGCGCGTTCGTTGTGGCGTCGGCGTCAACGATGATGAACGTGTCGATGTTCGTCGTGGGTTCCGTAATTTTCAGGTCTCGCAAACCCAGTGGAACAACCTCATGCGCGCTCGGGCTCATGCGTACCCAGAAATGCGGGAGCGTCGCAAGGTCGAGCTCCACTATCTCATCCAGGTATTCAAGGACATTCAGACCGGCATCATCGACGAGGTCTATCAGTCCGTCATGGAGATCATCGCGCAGTCCTCCGAGGATGTTGCCAAGTCTTTGAGGGGAGGCACCGCGAATTCGTTCGAGGTCGCTGACCGCTTGGACGACCTCATGGCAGATGTTCGCAAGCACGCCTGGAACATCGTCGCTGAGACTGAACGATGCCAAATGTCGGTTGAGGTTGGCCTCAAGCTTTTGAGCTACGGACTCGCTCACACTAAACCACTCCCTGAAGAACTCAACACCCCCCGCCTGTCTGAAATGGGGGCGCGTGATGAAAATTAATTGGAGTCTATTCCTCGCCGCCGTGAATTTGCTGGCGTCTGTTGGTGTGTTTGTGTGGAATACGGCCTCATTCCCGTGGGACTCGCTGGAGTTGGCGAGCTCATTAGTCGTGTGGTGCTGGGTGAATCTGGCTGTGCTCCTGTACGTGCTCGCGTGGGATCGCAACGCGAAACGGGGTGCCTAATGAGGTGGCTCGCGCGTCTGGGCGCTATCGTTTTGGCCTTGTTCGCCGTCTTGTTCGTGTATCTGGGCAATCTGGTTGAAGGTCCCGCGACTGTCTTGTTTGCGCTCATGTTCCTCGTCTGCCTCTTTTCGTCCCTGTTCCTTTTCCTGTTGTCAAAGGCGTTCAAATGACGCGCAAGGGACAGCCCCAGAATCCGTATGGTATTCCGAAGAATTGGCTCATTAAGCCTCGCCCCGAGCCTTGGCCGGAAGAGAAGCGTGAGCGGGTCGCCAAGGGTATTAGAGAGTATTCAACTGAGCTCTACCAGCAAGGCAAAGAACGTGAATCCCAGTGGGTTCTCCTCTTGTCTGAGCGCGTCCGACAGGGGCTTGTGGTGATAACCCCGATGGACAACGAAGAGCGGAGGAAGTACGCGCATGAATTCAAGTAAAAGAGCGTTGACGGCTCATGCGTCTTTGCAAGATATTCTCCTTGCTCTGGGTCGCGTGGGTTGGGGGCCAATGCAAGGCCGCGAATGGGGCGCGTCGCGCGCGATTCTGGAAATGCTGAGCCTCATGATGCGCGAGCAACGCGCGGACTTTGACGCGTGTTTGATCACGACCGCAAACCAATTATCTGACCGCACGGGCTACAGCGCCCGCCATGTCCGCCGGTGTTTGCAGTGGATGGAAGATGCGCGGGTTATCGAGTGGAAGCGCGGGGGCATTGATAAGGGTAAGCCGTGTGCGTCGGTTATCCGCGTTGTAAAGAAAACCCTCGTCGAGTGGGTGCACGCGTGGCGGGCGCGTCATGATGCGAAAGTAGCAGAACGCAACCGGGCGACCGCCGCGCGGATTGAACGCTACCGGCTTAATCGAATACGCCCCCGCACGCCCAAGGCAGTCCATGCGGACATGATGGCTGGCCTTACTCCCTTACAGGGGAGAGCGGGGAACCGCTCCGCTCTCCCTAGGGGGTTTGTTACGCCTAACCCTAAAGCAAAATTGACGAAATCACGCGAAATCCTCGCGCGAATCAAAGCAGAGACAAGAGAGAAGTTGAATATGCTCCCACCTGAATATCTTCCAATGGTGTGTACTCACGGCAAGGCGAAGCCTCGCAAGTGCAATCAATGCCAGTTCATAGGATTACAGAAGTTCCAGGCAGACGAAAAAGAACGCCAGCGCCTTGAGGAGGAAAGGCGCGCCAAAGCGCGCGCACTTAAAGAGAAGCAACGCAAGGAACGCGAAGCCCTTGAGAATGCCGAACGCGCCCGCCGGTGGGGGGTACTCACCGAATACATCAAACAGCACTACCCGCACGTTGATACCAGTTCATACGCGGAAGTCACCCACGTTGCCACTGCAGACCCTCAAGCGAATTGGATAATGATCAATGCCTGACGACCAGCAAGACCCGAAAATCATTAAAGATTATCTACTTGACGCGATTGCCACGTTTGATACCGCCCTCGACTACATCGAGAACGGGCGAAGCGGGTACAGTCTCAGCAATCATCAGATTGGGTTGTGCGCTGATATTGCCAAGGTGAGGAACCTGACGAGGACCATCATTAATAGGCGGCTTAACCAATGACTAACAAGGACCCCGCTGTTAACGTCGCGATGACCATCCCCATTAGTAATAAAGAGTTCTTAACTGCTCAAGAACTCGCCGACCAGCTACAGACAACAGTGAGCGCGCTCGCCTCACTAAGGTCACGCGGGGGAGGCCCGCCGTTCGTGCATGTCGGTCGCACGGTCTCATATCCGGTTGTTGCGGTGCGCGTCTGGGCACTCCAACAGGCGCGCACCCGAACAGGGGCGCGCGGTGACTGAGTATCATGACGAGTACCGGCAACTGTCAGGCGCACAGCGACGCGCGTTAACAGACCGCATCTACACGCGAGACCAAGGCGTGTGCCACATCTGTCGCACGCAAGTCAGGCGCGAGGATGCGAGTCTCGATCACCTGATACCAGTGTCGCGCGGGGGGCTGAGTATTGAAAGCAACTTGGCTCTGGCTCATCTTCGATGCAATACAAGCCGGGGCGCGAAACCTTTAGACGATTCGAACGTTCCGACGCATGACGGGCTCGCGTGGTTCCTCAATGGCGTTTAACGCGCCTATTTTTCTGAGAATCTGACCCCAGTCCACCCCGCGCCATGCCGTGGATCTATCCCCGAGAACGAGAGAAAAAACCCGGAAAATCAAGGAAAGGAGCAAGGGGAATGAGTAGTGGAACACTGTTTGAAATCGAAGGGAAAAACCTTAGAAAAGGCCTCATTTATCAAGGAGTTACCAAAACAGTAAGCACAATCCAAGAAAATGAATCATTAGCCGCACGGACTGCCGGAACGTGTGCCCTCGCCTTACAACTTGCCTTGGAAGCCGATAACGTTGATCCCGGAGAAAAGGCATACGCGCGAACAAAAATCTATGATTCACTCTCGAAGGTGCTCCAAGACCTCACCGAGGCGGCAGGGAATACTCAGACGACGGGCGAACTCGCCGGGGTGCTCGCCGTGATCCTTGACCCTGATAGTTCTAGCGATATTACAGCGGGCGACGATCTGTGACGTTCACGCACCTACCCACCCCGGCGCATTGTCCGAAGCCTGACCCCGCCTATCCGCTCAATGAGGGCAGGGAAATAGCGCGCGTTGCCCGCCTCATGGGCGCTAAGTTGCAACCGTGGCAACGAATGACCTTAAACAGGGCGACGCAATACAGATGGGGGATTAATGCCCAGGGCGAGAAGGTCCGGGCATACAAGTATTCAAAAGTCTTGGTGTCCGTGCCCCGGCAGTCCGGTAAAACGTTCCTAACTGGCCCATTGCAGTTGCATCGTCTCTTGTTGCGCCCCGCGTCTGAAACCCTGTTCACCGCTCAGACTGGCGCAGATGCAGGCAAGCGAGTTCGTGAGCTGATCGCGTTGGTGAGGAAATCCCCCGCCGGTGCGCTCGTCACCCCCAGATTCTCTAACGGCTCTGAGGGGCTGACCGTTATCGAAAATGGTTCCACGCTCACGCGTTTTAGCCCCACACTCTCTAGCGTTCACGGCGGGCACCCTCACCTTGTTGTTCTTGATGAAATCTGGAAGCATTCCCTAGCCCTCGGCGAGGGGCTATTAGGCGCTATATCGCCCTCGCAGGTCACTATCCGTCAGGAGGCGCAAATCTGGATGGTATCGACGAAGGGCACCGCGAAAAGTGAGTTTATGAACTCGCTGATAGATCAAGGGATTAACGGCGCTGATCCTAGCTTGTGTTATATCGAGTTTTCTATGCCGGAAGGGGCTGACCCCTACGACCCGGAAACGTGGAAACTGTTCCATCCGGCTTTGGGTAATACGCTCACCGCTGAGGCTCTCGCGTCTGATATGGGCTTGCCCTATGGGGAGTGGATGCGCGCCTATATGAACGTGGTTGTCGCGTCGGATAACCCGTTGATCGCTTTGGAGGACTTCGACCACCTCCAGGGCGAGCCCCTTGCCGTCCCCGATTTGAATGATGTGACTATCGCTTATGAGGCCTCGGGAATTGGTCAATGTGGAGCGGTGGTCGCCTGTTGGAGAGACCTTGACGGGGTTGCCGCTATTCGTGTTGTCAAACAAGCCCATGGAACCGCGTGGCTACCCGCCTACATTGCCGGTCTGATGCGCGCTTACCCCAATATTCAGATCGTCGCGGACAACGGGGGGCCTACCCGCCGGATCACCGACGAGATAACAGAGCGGACGGACATTGATCCCGCGCGCGTTCGGGCGCTCACCATAAGTGAAAGACTAGTCGCAGACGGGAATCTACTCTCGGCGATTAATGAGACTGGGAGCATTAAGCACGACGGGTCGCAGGCTCTACGCCTTGCCGTAGCGAACGCGGTGGGTAAAGAATCCAACGACGTGCAACGTTTCGACCGCGACCGCTCGACTGCGCCTATCCCTAGTCTCATTGCCGCAAGCGTCGCCCTCTGGGGGTGCGATCACAAGGAAGAGGCTTTCTGGACGCTCGCATAAACCCCGGTTGACAACCGGCGACAGCGGGGGACAGTCAACCGCCTGCACCTCTTGCGCGCTTCATGTGCGCGCGTGTTTCATCGGGGTCATGGCATTACGAAAGCGGATCGCGCACGCGATAGGGATCAGCAGAGCCGAAGCTCCCAAGGCATCTGCTCACCCCGCTTTAACCCCGCCGACGCGCCCACTCGTCTTGTCTGACGCGCGAACACTGATACCCGTTTACAGGGCTATCCAAGTGTTGACGACAGCGGCCGCCCAATTGCCGATCACGATTGAGCGCCGGGGGGCGACCCTGTCCGGGGCCAGTGTTCCCGCGATCGTTTCACAGCCGGATCCGCGCATGACGCGCGGTGAATGGATCACGCACATGGTGAGCGCGCTCGCGCTCTACGGCAACGCTTACGCCCTCATCGAACGAGACGGCGCAGGCTCCCCGGTCGCGTTGCGCCCGCTTGACCCGTCGCGAGTCTGGATTAGCGTTAACCCCGCGACCCGCGCGCTCCGGTTTGGTGTTGAAGGTAAAGAGCTCACTAGTTTTGATGTGCTTCATGCTCATCTTCAGCCCGCGCGCATCGGGGAACCCCTCGGGCTTGGCCCTATTGAGGCGGCTCGCGCTGATCTGATGGGTGCGCGAGACGTGCGCGATTATGCGTCGCAGTGGTTTACCGGGACGGGCGAGCCCACAGGTATTCTGTCAAGCCCTACGGCGACCCTCGCCGAAGCGATGGCCACCCGAAACGCATGGAACGGGCTCGACCAGGACGGCAACCCGGTTGACCAGTCCGCCAACCCCACGCGCGTGAAAGTACTCCCGAAAGCCTTTACCTACTCGCATTTAGCAATATCCCCTAAAGATGCCCAATGGATTGAAGCCCGTGAATTTTCAACCTTGGAAATAGCCCGGCTCTTCGGCATCCCCTCAACGCTCATGCTCGCAAGCCCCGCAGGCGGCTCAATGTCATACAGCAACGTCGAACAAGACTGGATCAGCTTCATACGTTTCACGCTCATGGCGTATCTGCGACCCCTGGAAGAAGCATTCACCACCGTCACAGTCAGGGGGCAAGATGTCAGATTCAACCTTGAGGGCTTGCTACGTACCGATACTAAGACTCGCTATGACTCGTACGCGGTCGCCCTCGCCAACGGTTTCCTAACCATCGACGAAATCCGCGCACTCGAAGGCCGCCAACCCCTCCCACACGCACAGGAAGAAACCGCATGAAACTCACCCGACGAACCCTACCGGCGCGCCTTATCACGCGCGAAGATGCCGGAGACGGCAGAACAATTCAGGGGCTTGCCGTCCCCTTTGATGCGCCCACAGAGATTGTCCCCGGATACCGGGAACAGATCGCGCGCGGGGCCATTGACTGCACAAGGATGCCGATGCTGTTCTACCGGCACGATGAGCCTATCGGCGTGGTGACGAACCTTACCGAAACGCCGGAAGGTCTCGAAATGACGGCGCGCATATCAGATACAAGCCTCGGCAGGGACGCGGCGACCCTCGCGCGCGACGGCGCTATTTCATCCTTGTCTATCGGCTTTTACGAATCCGAATACGAAGACACCGAGACCAATGAGGGAACGTTACGCACCCAAAAGCGTATCGACCTCAGAGAAATCTCCCTTGTGCCCATCCCAGCCTACGAACCCGCACGCATTACCAACGTCAGAAACAAGGAAGAACAGGAAACCACAACCATGCCCAACCCCGAACTTGACGACGCTCAGGACCGCGAAGACTTCGACACTCTGACTCGTGGCCTTGAAAACCTCACCGCCTCAATGACGAACCTGGAGCGCCGTATGGCGCTCACTGAAACCACCACCGCCGAAGCGCCCACACTGGTTGAAACCCGTTCAGCCGGTGAACTCATTAAGGCCTACGCTACCGGCGACGATTCGGCGCGTTCCGCGCTCGCCCCTTACGTCGGGCGCAACTTTACCGGCACGACGACCAGCGCCGACGCACGCTACAGCGAACCGACGTTCATTAGCGACCTCACCCGGCTTGTCGTTCTGGCTAACCCGCTTATGGAATTGTTTAGCAAGGGCGCTCTTCCCGCCGAGGGCAATACCATTGAGTTCGCTGAGCTCAAGGACAACACGATTAAGGCGGGCAAGCAAGCCAAGGAAGGCGATCCGCTTGTTACCGGCTCTGTTTCCGTTCAGACCAAGACCGCGACCGTGAACACGTACGGCGGTGGAGCAGTCCTGTCTCGCCAGGTGATCGAACGTTCGCGCTCGAACATCCTTGATCTTCACCTACGCGCCCTGACCCTCACCATGGCGAAAGAACTTGCCGACGCTTTTGCAACCGAGTTCACCAGCGTTGTTAAAGCACAAGCCAGCCAGGCGATCACCACGACGAAGCCGATGGGCGCGCTCGATTGGAAGAGCATCCTACATATGATGCTGGATGCTCAGGAAGCCTATGAAGATCAGGCCCTTGTTAACGATGGCCTAATCCTCACGCGTCCCGCGTTTGAAGCTATCGCCGGCATGACTGATACGGCAGGCCGTCCGATTCTGCAAGTTGCAGGCAACACGGGGGATAACACTATCGGAACTGTTCAGGCTACCGGGAAGTTTGCGCAACTCGACGGGTTGAAGATCGTCACGAATAAGCATATTCAGACCGGCGCAACCGGCCTCGGTGAAGGCACAGTCGGCGCGTTCTACAACGCGCAGGCCCTCCGCTCGTACACGTCCGGCCTCGTCTCGTTGCAGGACGCGAATGTACTGGACTTGACCAACGCGTTCAGCGTTTACCAGTATGCCGCGTTCGCCTCCGAAATCCCGTCCGCGCTGATCCCGCTCAAGATGGCTAACTAACCATGAGCCCCACAGAAGAGGTCGCCGCCGCGCTCGCCCCGTTCGTGGGCGCGCGCGCCGTCGACCCGTATATCAGTCAGTGTGCCGTTGAAGCCGTCGATATGGTTATGCATTACATCGGCGCAGAAAAAGACGCGATCCCGGCAAGCGTGTTTCACCGCGCGTGCGTCGAAGTCGGCGCAGACCTCTACCACCGGCGAAGCGCAAGAAACGGGATTGCCGGGTTTGAAGACACTGATATCACAAGCGCCCCGGTGCGTATTAACCGCGATCCGCTCGTTCCCGCTCGCCCGATCCTCGCGCCGTATATGAAAGTAGGGATCGCATGATCGCCACCCACACGGCGACCCGCGTTATCGCTGAGGATCTTAGGAACGCCGTTAAAGATCGCGCGATTGTCACTCTCGATGCTGAAGAAGCAACCCCCGCCCTCTTAGCGGGCACACCGGTCATCGTCCTCGGGGTGCCAACTCTCAGCGAAGACACCGGGTGTACATACCACCTGGAATGGGAGACCGCGGTTATCGGCGCGCCCGTCGGCGATCAATCCGCCGCCTGGAACACGCTCGACGACCTCTTAACGTTGATTGATCCGGTTATCGAATGGGATTCGATGCGCCCTATCACGTGGCAAGGCGCGCAAACCGCAAGCGCTCCCGCCTACCTCATCACTCACTCATCTATCGCATACAAAAGGAACACACTCTCATGACTGATACGCCCTCCCCCACCTCCCCGATCTCGCAGACCCTCGGCCCAGGCACCCTCTCATTTGGCCCCGCAGGATCTGGCAAGGACTTTTCGAGCCGAACAACGAAAACAGAGTTCGCGCCCGAAGCGAAAACCGAAGACCCTAAAGGCCTTTTAAACGGCGACGACTACCAGCCCGAACCACAATGGGGCGGAACAATTTCGGGCACGTTCTATCAGGAATACGGGTCGGATTCTCTCATCGCGTGGTGTTACACGCACGCCGGGGAGATTATGGACTTCGTCTTCATTCCTAAGACCGGCGCAGGCCTGGCATGGAAAGGCAAGTGCATCGTTGCCCCCGTCAAAGTCGGTGGCGACGCGAAGAAGACGAACGAAACCGACTTCAGTTTCCAGATCACCGGCGACAAGCCCACCATGGGAACCCCCGAAAGCGTCTTGAGCTAGCGTGAGTGGCCAAGACTATGCCGGTATTCAGGTGCAGGGGGCTCGTCAGCTACGCAAAGCCTTACGCGAGCAAGCTGACGAACTCCAAAACCTGAAAGACGTTCACAAGAAAGCCGCCGAAGTCGCCGCCCGATCCGCAAAAGGATATGTCCCCGAAGGTCCGAGCGGGAAACTCGCCAAGTCGGTGAGGGCGGCGGGAACAAAAACAGCCGGAATCATCCGCGCCGGTTCCAAGCGCGTCCCCTACGCGAACGCCGTGAACTGGGGGAGACGGATGTGGCCGAACGTCACCAGCGCCCGCGCGGTCGAATCGTTCGTTTACCCGCGTCTATTCCTTAACAAAGGCGCGAAAGAAGCCGAGCCACGGTGGCTCAAGCTCTACACGGACGCAGTAGAAAAAGCTATCGAACAAATTGAAAAGGACACCCAACCATGACCCAAAAAGTGCACATCGCATATGAATACCAAGACGGCACGACGATCGCGCCCACCCGCCTGTTCGCGGTCGACCGGTTGCGCGCCTCACAGATCGCGCGAAACAGGAATCTCGCTTGGGAAGACAACCCGACAATTCAAGGGTTGATCGCGTTCGCGCTCGCACAGCGCCTAGGGCTCCCGGCAACACAGGACTTTGATACGTGGATCGACGCTATTGCAGATTATGAATTTTCAAATGCTGAGGTAAACCCTACGACCCAGGACAGCCCGGAACCCCAGAATATGCCCTGACCGTTCTCGCCCTCCGCACAGGCATTGACCCCGCCACGTGGCTTGCCCTTGACCCTATTTATCTAGAAACCGCTTTCGACATTTTTGAGGAGACTGCACAAGATGGCCGGTAAAAGCGCGATCCTCAGCGTCAAAATCATTAGCGACGCGAAAGGGGTTGTCAAAGGGTTTAACGAAACTGAGCAGGCTGCAGGCGGGTTGAGTGGAAAGCTCGCCAAAATCAGCCCCGGCGCGCTCGCCGTCGGTGGCGCGGTTGTTACCGGCGCTATCGCCGTCGGTAAAGAGCTCTACGACCTGGGCACAACGTTCGACAGTGTTGCCGATACCATCCGCACCGGAACCGGCGCGACAGGCGAGGCGCTTGACGGCTTAATCGACGACGCGCGCAAGGTTGCTACCAGCATCCCGACAGACTTTGAAACCGCCGGATCAACCGTCGCAGACCTCAACACGCGCCTCGGATTGTCTGGCGACACGTTGCAAACAGTCGCCTCTCAATATCTTGAGGCCGGGCGCATCCTCGGCGAAGACGTTGACGTAAATACCACCTCAGCCGCGTTTAGCGCGTTCAAAATTGAGGGCGACAACGTCGCGGGCGCGATGGACTCGCTTTTCCGGGTCAGCCAAGCCACCGGCGTATCAATGAACGATCTTGCCAACTCATCGCAAACAAACGCGATGACAATGCAAGAACTTGGTTTTAGTTTTGAAGACTCGATCGCCCTTATCGGTAGCCTCGACAAGGCGGGCGTTGACGCAGATTCCACTTTGAGCGCGATGCGCCGGGGCATGTTGAACCTTGCCGAGCCCGGCGAGTCAACATCTGAAGCGTTCAAACGCGCCACCGGCGAGCTCCAAGGGTTTATCGACGCGGGCGACACGGGGGCCGCCTTGGACTTGGCGTCGAACATTTTCGGCACCAAAGGAGCCGCGCAGATGGTTCAAGCCCTCCAATCCGGCACATTGAACATGAATGACCTCATGAGCGCTGCCGGTGCGACGGGGGATACGATCCTCGGCGTTGGTGAGGAAACCATGGACGCGGCCGAAAAGTGGACAATCTTAAAAAATAAGGGCATGGATGCCTTGGAGCCGGTTGCCTCCAGCCTCTTCGACGGTGTAGGTGCCGCCCTCGATTACGTGTTGAATTTGGTTGACGGGTTTAGTATGCAGAGTTTTCTCGACTCTGTGCCGTGGGTGGAGTCGCTTGTTGACGCCGCCGGGAGATTTTCCGACACCCTGGCGAGTGTATTGTTTCCGATCATTCAGACCCTTGCCCCGTATGTCCTGGACGCTTTCACGGTCATCGGCACATATATGAGCGACCTGTTTAACCTGTTTAGTGGTGTTGTGACGTTCGTCGGCCAGATCATCACAGGCGACTGGGCGGGCGCTTTTGGCTCAATGGGCGATATCGTCTCATCGGCAGGCGCACTCATATCCAATCTAGTCGGCGGGCTTTCAAGCCTTGTAGGTAGCGCGATTACTGGAGTTGTCTCGTGGATAACATCCGCGTGGTCGAACGGCTGGGCAAGCCTCGCGCACCTGGTGAGCGAGAAAGCCAGTGAAATCGTCTCCAATATTACGAATGGATTAAAGGACCTTCCTGGCAAACTGTTGCAGACCGGCAAAGATATCGTTAACGGATTGATTGACGGCATCGGCTCCATGGGGAGCGCCTTGTGGGACGCGGCCACGAATATTGCCGGGAAAGCCGTTGACGCTATTAAGAGCTTCCTGGGAATTAATTCTCCCTCACGTGTTGGCATGGCGCTCGGCGCGTTCTTCGGCCAAGGCGTATCTCTGGGCATCACTAGCCAAACCGGAAACGTCTCAACGGCGGGCGCGCGCATGGTCCGCGGTCTCGCCTCCCTTGAATTTCCTAGCCCCGCGCAGACCAAAGGCGCGACCCCCGCCAATACTCAGCCGGTGTATAACATCACAATCAACGGCGTTCTAGACGGCGACGACGCGGCAAGGAAAATTCAAAAGCTCCTATCAGATCACGCCCGCCGGGTCGGAACGGTGAGAATCGGAGCGAGCGCATGACCTCCCCATACTGCTCTATCTATCTTGACGAGGAGCCTCTTGCCACCGACGCTCAGAGCCTTTCCAACCGGGAAATCACAGTGTTAGACGGGCTGAGCGTGAAATGGGGACGCTCGACCCGCCTAGACCAGCCAGACCCCACCACGCTCACCGCCTCTATCGCCCTACCTGACGACGAGCGCGCCCGCGACGCGTTAGAGAAGATCGCGCCCGGCAGGCGCATCAGCGTCACAGCAACAAGCCCAGACGTGCCCGCCGACGCGGATATTAGTATCCCGCTCCCCGAACGCGCGTGGGATGCCACCGCGCCCCTATCGGGCTCAACCCTGTTTATTGATAAGAATCCCACGCGCGTCCTCGCCCCTCAACGCAGTTTCGTCGCCGGAAACGACAACCCCGCCGCCTGGAACACGCTCCCCACCGTCGTCGCAGGGCAATCGTTCACAACGCGCCTACACATGAGTATCCCGCCGTGGATGAGCGTCACCATTACTCCCGCATACTGGAAAAGCCCCGCGCGCGACGACTATCAACTAAACACCCAAACGCATGAAATAAAATCCGCGACGACATTCCAGGCCACTGATGTCGTCTTCGCATGGCGAGCGCCCGCCAGCGCCGTCGGCACCTATGTTGGTCTAAGAATTGACGTTACCGGACATGGCGCGCGGTTTAAAGACCTCACCGGCGCGTTTAACGACACCCCGCAGGACTGGGAGAGTTTTAAGCGTCTTTCGCTCGGTAGTCTCTCCATCACCTCAACCAGCGTGGGCGCTCGCACCGCCACCGTCTTCGACGGGAGGATCACAAGCGCGATAACAACGTGGGATGAGCATCTTGCCCGCCCGGTTCTACGCATCACCGGCGCGGACATTCTCACCACGCTGGCTAACAAAGTCATCGGGGCCGAACCGTGGCCAACGGAAACACTTTCGACCCGCCTTGCACGGATCGTAGACGCGACCGACGTTGATCTTTCCGTTGTTGCTGACCCGGTTCCGGGGGCGATGCTGTTGCGTGCCCGTGACGTTGATGCCGTCGGGCTACTGGACTTGATTCGCGAGAGTGCGACCTCTACCGGCGCGATCCTCTGGCCGTCCGCCGCAAGGGGGGTTGGGCAGTTCCTTTATCTCGAAGACCAGCGCAACCGTAAATCTTTGTACAAGTTACGTATTCCCCTACACGGCAATGCTTGGACTGACGTAAACACGCGAACGAATCAACTGCCCGCCAAGGCGCTACTTCGCGCCGGGGTCAACATTTGCCGGGATACGACTGACCTTGCAACTGAAGTGGTTGTCCGGTGGGAATCGGCAATACTGAACGAAAAACAAGAACTAGAGTGGGCGACCCACGAAGCGCGCGCCACAGACCCTGAGCGCGTCGCAACCTACGGGGCACGCACCCTATCAATCTCAACCCAATTAACTACTCAAGCCGAAGCAACAGCCCTCGCAGTGCACTACCTTGCCGCGACTGCTCCCGGCGGGTGGACGATCCCCGCTATTACTTTGAACGATGCTCTTGGTGTCGTGCCATCGGGGGTGCTTATGAGCACGCTCGACGCATCAACCCGAATAGGTTTCCCGCTCGTTATTACGGGGTGCGCTCAGTGGATACCCGGCTCCCCTAATATTCCTGTCTACCTTGACGGGGGAACAATCACCCGTGAACAAGGCCACTGGATACACGACTTGACTTTAACGCGCGCCACAACCGCTTCACACTCCGCAACATGGGGCGAAATCCCCGCCCATGCACTGTGGAGCCAATTCCCCAATATCACCTGGGCAGACCTCAGTTCGACCACTATCTAACGAAAGGAATAGCAATGACAGCCACCACCCCGCGCTTCAAGCTCCCTTATCCCACCTCTTCCGATCGCGTTGCAGACTTTCCGGCCACGGCGCGCCAGAATGCCGAAGCAATCGAAAAGGCTTTCACTCCATCCGCTACAAGTTTCCCCGCTTACAGCGGATGGGAAGGGGCAGGACAAGCAACCCGCACCGGAAATATGCACGTTATGCCAATTAACGCGAAACGCGCCGCCGACGCTTTCAATACTGGTACGTCGGGGGAGTTTGCAATTATGACAGTCCCCACCACCTACCCAACCCCCCAAGACAATACGTGCGTAGGTCACATCACGTTTGGTGGATATACAACGCCGGTCTTTTACAGCGCTACCGGACGGCGCATCATCGTCAAGCCACAGGCTAGCTTCAATATCAACAAAAACATGACCGGATACGGCGTTGCCGTGTGGGTGGCATGACATGAATATCGATATTGACAAAGTCTGCACATCGGTCGAACAGGTGTGCGACGTGTGGAACGTCGGCTACTCTCAGCCAAACAGGTGGGATATTTACCCCGGCGGGTCCGCTGACTGTAGCGCGCTGACCGCATGGGCCTATAACCAAGCGGGAGCGCTTCCGCCGTTTCCGCGTGACTCGTACACGGGAAACTTGCGCGCCTACGCGGCCGCCCGCGGGTTCGAAACAATCCCATACTATGCCGGCATCACACTACGCCCCGGCGATGCAGTACTAAGCGAACAGGCCGGGCACGTCGGCATATACGTCGGCCAGAATCGGATGTGTGAGGCTTTTATTTCAGAAAGCGGGTCGATCGACGGCGCGCCGGGCGATCAGACCGGCGGGGAAACCCGCACCACATCGTTTACAGCCCACTACCTTACCCGCGCCGGCCGTTGGGATTGGATTCTCAGACCCCCCCGCCCTTGACCCCCTATCTACCGAAACAGGAGACGACACCATGCGTTTTATTAGATCTGTACAGTCTGGAATCGTATACGCAGCAACCCCGTACGACGTTTCGCCTATTCCATCGGCGACCCTCTGGGGCTTTCTACATCGCACGTATGACGGCCCAAGTTATGAAGACTTTAACGACGGCGAAATCGGGCTAATTGCCGCAGACGCGGCCAGCCGAAAAGCCCGCGTGTTCGGCACCCCCGTAACAGTAAACGCCGATATTGATGAGCAGGCTTTAGCCTCATCGCTCGCCCACATGATCCCCGATACGCTCGCCCAGTCCGTCGCCGATCTTCTCGCCGAAAGGCTCAAAGCATGAACAACCCGCCTAAACACGCACTCGACGCGCCAACACCCCGGTATGCGCAATGGCTCACCCCGTCGGTGCGCCGGTGGGTTTATGGGATTGTTACCGCTCTCGTGCCCTTGCTTGTCGTTTACGGCCTCGTCGAAGAATCAACCGCGCCCCTTTGGCTTGCTCTCGCCTCTAGCGTGCTGGGGACCACGACCGCACTATTGCATACCCCCGCCGGCGGTGCAGATGGTTCATGAAGTCGTTAATGTGTTGCAGAACCTCGGCGGGCTTGCCGGGCTCGGCGCACTCATCGCGTCTATCTCCACATACAAGGAGACGAAGAAACGCCTACGGCCTAATCACGGCTCAAGCATCGCCGACGGTATTGCCCGCGTTGAGAAAGACGTGACCCGTATCGGCCACGAAATCGGGGAAATTAGAACAGACCTATCCGAAGAGCGCAGAGACCGCCGGGCATGGGACGAGGCACTTTCAGACAGGTTAATTAGCGTCGAAAACCGCAAACGCTAAACCGGGGTGTGATACGGTGTAGGCACCTATAGAGAAGCAACTCTTCTAGTCCTTGTTGCTTCTCTACTGGGAATCAGTAGCCCCCCGGAGCCTGTGCGCTCCGGGGGGCTTTGGCTTTGCGATCACATCAAGGAATAAGGCAGGGGCGCGAAAACTTGAGCATAGGAGACGCTAAAGAGCTTGCGGGCTAGAACTTCATCGCGGTAACCGTCCAAGGCCTCAAGTTTTCCGTTTATTGAATCTTCATAGATTGGCTTCTTGATGTTCTGTGCGTTGTAAATCTCTTCGAAGCGCTCTTCGAAGTCGAGAACACCGGCGGTGATAGCCTCTCCGATTGTTCCGTTCCAGTCGGCGCATTCAATGTAAGTGTTTTCGGTGAGCATTGTCTAGTCCTTTCTGCTCTCGTTTGCTTGTGTAACTACTATACACCTGTGTTTAGGAAAGATGCAAGTGTGTGGGCGTGTTTTATGTTACAACTTTGTAACGGTGCCACCGTTGAGCCATGTATAGACTGTTTTCCTTGTTACGCCGGCGTATTCCGCTATTTTGCTAACAGGTAGCCCATATTCTGAGGCTTTGCGCACCTCGTCAATCAAGTTCGCCCGCGCTTGGTCAAGCGCTTCGCGTGCGCGCGTGATTGCGTTGTCGTTCATGTTTCCCCGCTTCCCTTATGTGTGTACTTGCTATACTACACTAGCGACGGCGACCGCCGCGCGCAACCGATCCTGTGGGGTCGCAATATACCGCTGGGTCGTCGCCACTGACGAATGTCCTAGAAGTTGCTGGACAACCAGCAAATCGCGGGTGCCGTCGTATGTGACTGTTGCGAACCTGTGGCGCAGAGTATGCAAAGTCCAAATATCGGGCATCACTTTTGATGCAAGTTTTCCAACATGGCGGGGCGTGAGATGCCCGCCAGATGGTGAAGGGAAAAGCCAATAGCGCCGCCCCAAATAGTCGATGAGCGACAGAGCTAATTTATCTGTTAGGGGGACTGTGCGAGTTTTCCCGCCTTTCCCGTGAACTCTCAGAGAGTAGCCCATAAGGTCGCGCGTCAGATCGTCTCGGCTTATTTGAGCTATTTCCCCGCGCCTTAATCCGGCCTCACCCGCAAGGCGCAGAATTAACCGCGCCCGCGCGTCGGCATTGGCAAGGCTCACGCGGTAGACGTTTTCGGGCGCCGGGCGGGGTGCCGGTTCGCTTGCTTTCACCCGTGGAAGAGCGTCGCTAATGTTGTCGCTCACCCGCCCTGTCTCGTACGCCCATGTGTAAAAGGCGCGAATTGAGGTGTAGACGCTTCGGCGGGTCTCTCGTGCCCATTCTTGCGTGCCCGCCCAGTCGATTAGCCTATTGCGTGAAACGAGCGCAGGCGCGGGGGCGCCCGTCTGACGTGCAAAGCGTCGCAAGTGCTCGGTGCGTGTTTCGACGGTCTGATTAGATCGTCCGGCCACCTTTAATGCCGTCGCCCAGTTGTTAATCTCTTTTGCCCACGTCGGCGGGAGTGCGTACCTGTTCATAGCGGGAAAGCTAACGCCTAAACAACTAGGACGCGCGCCGGGTCTTCCACTCGTGCAGGTTTATAACTTCGCAGGTCGGATAGTAGTTAGGCTCCC
>NZ_JBHNPV010000089.1:0-223 GCF_059082735.1 Actinotignum sp. usb-actsch-rep-73
TTGCACATGTGGACTTTTCGGCGGAATGTAGCGGTTGTGGCCACACATGCAAATCTTGCACATGTGGAGACGATAGGGGTTCCACAGATGCAAATTCGGGTAGTCCACAGATGCAACAGGTTGCACCCATATGTACATATAACCCCCAAATAAACCACCAAACCAAACCTAACCAAACCGAACCTACACACGAGGAAGCGCCTGTGGGGTGCGAGGGTGAGTT